>NZ_JBFUGX010000023.1:0-15821 GCF_056402675.1 Polaromonas sp. P3_C2
GGATAGGGCGCGTGGTTCTGCAGCGCTCTCAAACCGGGACCGGAAGCTCGGATACGAAAATCCTGTTCCAGCTTGAACTTGTGGGGTTTTCGCGCCTCGGCTCCAACCCCCTGGAAACCCTGAAGTCGAATGTTCCACGTTACCAATATCTGCGTGAGAATACCAGCACGCCAAGCCGCTTTACTACTTATGACTAATAACCGCGCCGTCTCAAGATTCCTTTTGAACTCCATTCAAGCCGCCACAACGGCCTTGGCATTGTCGATTGTGCTGATGGTGGGTGCTCAGGCGCAGGGGTTGCGGCCATCGGGTACATTGCGCCTGCCCGACGCGGCCACGGGCTCCCGGACTGCGTCGGCGCAAGGAAGCGCGCAGCGGCAGGCTGACTTCATTGTTGCCGTGGTCAACTCCGAACCCATTACCAATAATGAGGTTCGAAGCAAGTTGATTCGGACCGAGCAACAAATGCTTCAGATGGGCGCGACAGTGCCGCCGCGCAGTGAAATGGTCGGACAAATTCTGGAACGCCTGATCAGCGACAAGGCGCAGCTGCAAATGGCGCGCAATTCGGGCCTGCGGGTCGATGACAATGCCGTCGAAGCTGCGGTCCAGACCGTCGCCAGCCAAAACCAGATCACGGTCGACGAGCTGCGCAACCGCCTGAAAGCGGACAGGATTGACTATGCCCAATTCCGCTCGGAATTGAGGGACGAGCTTTTGGTCAGCCGCCTGCGCCAGCGAGAACTGGAGGCGCGTGCGACGGTTACGGAGCAGGAAGTCGACCAATTTCTGCGTGATCAGGATGGCGGCACCCCATCGTCTTCGCTGGCTCTCAACCTCGCGGAAATTCTGGTGGCCGTGCCGGAAAATGCCACGCCCGATCAAGTCGCAGCACTGCAGGCCAAGGCCCAGCAGGTGATGGACCGTGCCCGCAACGGTGCCGACTTCACGGCGCTGGCCGCCGAAGTTTCAGCGTCTCCCACGCGCGCTTCAGGTGGCCTGATGGGGCTGCGGACTGCAGACCGCTATCCTGATCTCTTTGTTGAGGCGACAAGCAAATTGCAGGCGGGAGGTCTCGCGGGGCCGGTTCGAAGCGGGGCGGGATTTCACATCCTCAAAGTCATCGAAAAACGGCAAGGCGGCATGCCCAGCATGATGGTGGCACAAACCCATGCCAGGCATATCCTGCTCCGGTTGACGCCACAGCTCAGTGAAGCCGCCGCGGTGGAGAAGCTGGCGGGTTTTAAAAGACGCATCCAGGCCGGGCAGGCTGATTTCGCGGCACTCGCACGTGAGAACAGCGACGATGCCTCCGCAAAGGAAGGCGGTGACCTCGGCTGGGCAAGCACCGGCATGTTTGTGCCTGAGTTCGAGAAAGTCATGAACGGGCTGGCACCCAATCAGGTCTCGGATCCCTTGGTATCCCGTTTTGGCGTCCATCTTATTCAGGTACTTGAACGCCGCGAGACCCAGCTATCGCAACGTGAACAGCGGGAGATGGCACGCGGTGTGCTGCGCGAGAAAAAGCAAAACGAAGCCTATGCACTGTGGATCCAGGAGATTCGGGGCCGCGCCTATGTGGAGTACCGTGACGCACCGCAGCTGTGAAGATCGCCTCAGGCCTTCCTTAAGGTTCCATTCGCGCTGCGTGGGCGGGTCAACTTTCCGGGTGACTTCTCCAAGAAACGGCAGCCTTGTTTGTATGCCAGTCTGGCGGCTTTAGGTCGCCCCCAATGTGAAACATATTCCGCGCAAGCGTTTTGGCCAGCATTTCCTGACGGATCAAGGCGTCATTGAGGGGATTGTGCAGGCGATTGCTCCACGTCCAGGACAGGCCATGGTGGAGATCGGGCCTGGATTGGCTGCGCTGACCCAACCCCTGGTTGAACGGGTGGGGCACTTGACGGTCATTGAGCTGGACCGCGATCTTGCCCGTCAGTTGCGATTGCACCCCCAGCTTGCCGTGGTTGAGTCCGACGTGTTGAAAGTGGATGTCCGCCAGCTGGCGCGAACGGCCTGTGCCGAAGGGCAAAAACTTCGGGTGGTCGGCAATCTCCCCTACAACATCTCTACACCCATCCTGTTTCATTTGCTGGATGCCGTGGAGGTCATAGAAGACCAGCACTTCATGTTGCAAAAAGAAGTGATAGACCGGATGGTGGCGGTGCCAGCTACCAGCGATTATGGCCGGCTCAGCGTGATGCTGCAGTGGCGCTACGCGATGGAAAATGTGCTGTTCGTGCCGCCGCACAGTTTCGATCCGCCGCCGCGGGTCGATAGCGCCGTGGTGCGCATGGTGCCGCATGCAGCGCCTGTGGCGCTGGACGTCAAACTCCTGAGTGAGCTGGTGCAGGTCGCCTTTAGCCAGCGCCGCAAGTTGCTGCGTCACACCTTGGGAAAGTGGCTGGACAGCCACGGTTTTGGCGGGCAGTTTGATGTCAAGCGACGCGCTGAAGAAGTCGGGGTGACCGAGTATGTGGCCCTGGCGCGGAGCGTAGCGCAACTGCGCAATTAGCTGTCGGTACACCTGATATGAAGATATTTGTCATCTCACTTCCCGAGGCGACCACCAGGCGAGCGAATATTGACCGGCAAATGATGGCGCTGGGGCTGCGCTATAGCCTGATTGATGGTGTGCGAGTCGACCCAGGACGGCTGGCCGAGGTTGGTTACAGCGAAAGTGCGCGCCTGATTCGTTATGGTTACAGCATGTCGCCGGGGGAGGTCGGCTGTTTTCTCGCGCATCGGGATGCCTGGAGAGCAGTGCTGGCCGAGGGCGGAAAATGCCTGGTGCTGGAAGATGACGTATTAATTCCAACGCTAAGTACGGCGTTGCTCGCCCAGCTTGAATTGGCACCGTATCCAATGGTCAGGCTCGCAGGCGTTTTTGAGAAACGGCACAAATTCATCGGCGACACACCGTACGCAAAGTATTGGGGTGACCCTTCCGGCGCGGCGGCTTATGTGCTGGGACCGCTGGAGGCCGCGGAGTTGATACGGCGATCAGCGCGGTTTTACATGGCCGTTGACGACTTTATGGAGGCGAGGCATTTACACGGTATCAATACCTATGCCTTGTTGCCCTATCCGGTCCGCCAGGCGGGAACCGACACGCAAATCGGCCATCGGGTTCGACCGCGATTGTCCGGCATCGCGCGTCTTCAGCTGATGCTGGTGCGCATCCCGATTGATATCAGCAAATATTTTCACCGCATTCTTTACTACATGTTTTAAGTCGCGGCGCCGTCGGATGCGGCCGTTGTCTTTAACTTCCGGCCTGGCGAAAAAAAGCCCGCAACAAGCGGGCCTTTTGTGAACCGGACAGCGTGCCTTTTTTCAGGCAGCTGCCAGCCAGTAACCCGCATTAAACGGGCTGCTCATGCGCAACGCCAGTGGCGACACGTCTACCAATTTGTCGGTCGGCATGACTTCTTCGCCTTCCGCGGTTGCTTGCTGGGCCTCATTCGCCCGATCCCCTTGGCCAATGTCTGGGGAGCGGGCTACAGAAAAGAATAGAAACATCTGAACGGTATCTTGCGATCCGCCCAGTAATCAGAGGCATCCCGGAAGATGTCGAGCAACTGCTCGCGCGCTTCCTTGTCAAATTTGGCGTTGGCCGGAATTTGCTCGAGCACGACAATAAAGCCGGGCTGCGGGCCTGACTTGTGGACCAGGTCCGTCATGCAGTCGTACAGTGCGTCGAAGTTTTTGCCGAAATGCGCCGGAAAGGTGTACTGCGCCGCAATCATGTCCAGCACGTCCTGCTTGCTCTGGGCGTTGCCCAGGTTGGCGTACAGGAAATGCTGGTTTAAATGTGTCGCGGCATCCTGCAGGTCTTGCACCCGGAAGGCCCGTATGGATTGAACGATATTGGGACGTACGCCGCGCAAGGGCGTTTCACCGTCCTTGCGCAAAGGCGTTTCGTTGTCCCGACGAAGTGGTGTATCCATCTCCGCTACTCTTTCTCTTAAGTCAAAAACTCAAAATAACGATCACAGTTCAATTTATTGAACGATTTTGCGAAAACTCGCATAGTGATCGTCGGTGTAATAACAGGCATCAGGTGCGACAGGTTTCAAGCCACCACAAACGATGCGCCGGGCTCCCCGGCTGCGCTCACCGGGCGTTCTGACGGTGTATTCACGGTAGTAACCGCGACTTTGAGCCGGTAGAAGTCGTTCCCGGTTCCCAAACACCACGCCGTCCTTTTCATGCTTGAAAGGCCCGCCTTGGTAGATCAGCACCATCATGTCGCGTCCCTGGGGGGGCAATTGGACGGTCGCTATGGTCCCGATCGGAACCGGGCCCTTTGCCTGCACCATGCTGGGGATTGACCCGGCCAGACCGGTTGCCAAAACCAGCAACATGGCCGTTTTGGCCGCCCACCCATTGCGCAACATGAAAAAAACCTTTTTCTCGAATCCAGAGTTACCCGCCGATTTTTCGGGTTAACCCTTAAATTTCAAGAGAGGTAGTTTGCCGCATGTGGCTAAAAAACGCAAGTGGATGCTGAAAATTTAGGCAGTAAAGAGAGAGGTCATTGATACACTAAGTTAGTGCTAGCTATCTAATTTTTGCTTATCGACTCGCATTGGCATCCGCGACCGTCAATGCGGTCATGTTGACAATACGGCGCACCGTTGCCGTAGCAGTCAGGATGTGCATGGGCTTGTTTGCTCCCAGCAAAACCGGGCCGATGGCGATATTGCCACCCGCCGCTGTTTTCAGCAGGTTGTAGGAAATGTTCGCTGCATCAATATTGGGCAGTACCAGGAGGTTGGCCTCACCCGTCAGGGTGCTGTTCGGCATGATGAGGGCGCGCGCATCGGCGTCCAGTGCCATGTCGCCATGCATCTCCCCATCAACTTCAAGCCACGGCGCTTTTTCGCGCAGCAACTCCAGCGTGCGGCGCATTTTCAGGGCGCTGGGCAAGTTGGAAGATCCAAAATTCGAATGCGACAGCAGAGCCGCCTTCGGTTTGATGCCAAAGCGCATCATTTCCTCGGCCGCCATGGTGGTGATCTCCGCGAGCTGCTCCGCAGTCGGATCGCAGTTGACGTGCGTATCGAGCAGGAACACCTGGCGCCCCGGAAGCAACAAGCCGTTCATGCAGGCATAGGTGTTGACGCCTTCGCGCTTGCCGATGACCTGATCCAGATAGTCCAGATGATGGGCCGTCGTGCCCCAGGTACCGCAAATCAGCCCGTCCACGTCGCCTTTGTGCAGCAACATGCCGGCGATCAATGTGAGGCGGCGGCGCATTTCGATTTTGGCGATCTGCACCGTCACACCACGGCGTTCCATGAGGCGGTGATAGGTTTGCCAGAAGTCGCGGTAGCGATGATCCTGCTCGACATTGACCACGTCGTAGTCGAGCTCCTCCTTMAGGCGCAGGCCGAATTTTTCGATGCGCTGGGCAATGATGGCGGGTCGGCCAATCAGTGTCGGGCGTGCGAGTCCTTCGTCCACCACGATCTGGCAGGCGCGCAGCACGCGTTCTTCCTCGCCCTCGGCATAGGCCACACGCTTGCGGCTGGCGGCCTTGGCGGCCGCGAAAATCGGTTTCATCACCGTGCCCGAGGCGTAGACAAAGCTTTGCAGCCGTTCGCGGTAAGCGTTCATGTCCTGAATGGGCCGCAGGGCCACGCCGCTGTCGGCCGCCGCCTGTGCGACGGCGGGCGCGATCTTCATCATGAGGCGCGGATCGAAAGGCTTGGGAATCAGGTATTCGGGCCCGAACGCCAGCTTTTCACCCACGTAGGCGGCTGCCACGACTTCACTTTGCTCGGCCTGCGCCAGCTCGGCTATGGCGTGTACAGCCGCGATTTCCATCTCGACGGTGATGGTGGATGCTCCGGCATCCAGTGCGCCGCGGAAGATGTAGGGAAAGCACAGGACGTTGTTGACCTGATTCGGGTAGTCGGTGCGGCCGGTCGCCATGATGGCGTCGTCGCGCACGGTCCGGACGTCCTCCGGCGTGATCTCGGGATTGGGATTGGCCAGCGCCAGGATGATGGGCTTGGCGGCCATTTTGGCGACCATGTCTTTCTTGAGCACGCCGCCGGCGGAAAGGCCCAGGAAGATGTCCGCGCCAGCGATGACGTCGGCAAGCGTGCGTGCATCGGTCTTCTGCGCGAACTGGATCTTGTCTTCGTCCATCAGCTCGGTGCGGCCTTCGTAGACCACGCCAGCCAGATCGGTCACGAACACGTTTTCGCGCTRGATGCCCAGCTTGAGCAACAGGTTCAGGCAAGCCAGGGCGGCCGCGCCCGCGCCGGACGTCACGAGCTTGACTTGCCCCGGACCTTTGCCGACAACCTTGAGCGCATTCAGGACGGCCGCGCCCACGGTGATGGCGGTACCGTGCTGGTCATCATGGAAGACCGGGATCTTCATGCGCTTGCGCAGCTCACGCTCGATATAAAAACAGTCGGGCGCCTTGATGTCTTCAAGGTTGATGGCGCCGAAGGTCGGCTCCAGCGAAGCAATGATGTCGACCAGCTTGGCCGGGTCTTTTTCGTCGATCTCAATGTCGAAAACATCCACGCCGGCGAACTTCTTGAACAGTACGCCCTTGCCTTCCATGACCGGCTTGGAGGCCAGCGGGCCGATGTCGCCCAGCCCCAGCACGGCGGTGCCGTTGGTCACGACAGCCACAAGGTTGCCGCGGCTGGTGTACTTGAAGGCGTTGTTCGGGTCCTTGACGATTTCTTCGCAAGGTGCCGCGACGCCTGGGGAATAAGCCAGGGCCAGGTCGCGCTGGTTGGTCAGCTGTTTGGTCGCTGCGATGGCGATCTTGCCCGGGGTCGGAAACTCGTGGTATTCAAGTGCGGCGCTGCGCAATTCGGCGCGTTTTTCTTCGCGATTGGCTTCAGTGCTATTGGGCGTCGCGGTGGGGGGTGTCGGCATCAGCAAGGTCTCCAGCGGAAACGGTCGGGTCGACCGTCAATTTCTTGTAAGGTCTGCGATTGTAGGCCGTCGGAGGGGAAAACCCTAGTAAGTGAATCTACGCAAAAAGGTGCTTTGCTTTTGACTTTTCAGCACAGAAAGCCGCTTTGCCGCGTAGCTCATTCACGATGGCGGCGCGTAGCCGTTTTTTGAGCGCTTTAAGCGCGAAATAAAAAAAGCCAGGTTGGCGGGCCTGCGCCGCTCAGCGCGCAACACCCAGCAAATGGTCCAGGCGCTCGGGCTGCTCGCGCAACGCCTGGGCCGTTCCGGTGTGGACCACCATGCCGCGGTCCAGCACCACGGCGCTGTCGGAAATCGCCAGAATGGCCTGCGGGTGCTGCTCCACGATGATGGCGCTCAGGCCCTCTTCGCGCGTGATGCGGCGTATGGCGCGCAGCAGCTCCTCCACGATGATGGGCGCCAGGCCCTCCAGCGGTTCGTCGAGCAGCAGCAGCTTCGGGTTGAGTACCAGCGCACGGCCCACAGCCAGCATCTGCTGCTCGCCGCCCGACAGCTGCGTGCCCAGGTTGCCCTTTCGCTCGGCCAGGCGCGGGAACATGGCGTACACGCCATCGGGGTTCCATTTGCCCGGGCGCGCCACCGCCGTCAGGTTCTCGTGCACCGTCAGCGACTTGAAGATATTGCGCTCCTGCGGCACCCAGCCTATGCCGGCCGCCGCGCGTTCGTGCGAGGGCAAATGGTGCAACGCGACCATGGATGCGCCCGCCCCGAACGAGATGGCGCCGCCGTGCTGCCGCGTCGCGCCTGCCAGTGTGTTGATCAGCGTGGTTTTGCCGGTGYCGTTGCGGCCCAGCAGCGCGAGCGTCTGTCCCTCGCCCAGCGTGAACGACACCTCGTGCAGCACCACCGCCTCACCGTAGCCGGCGCGCAGTTTGTCGACCTTGAGCAGTTCAGCCATGAGCCACCTCTTCGCCATGGCCCAGATAGACCGCCTTGACCTGAGGGTCGGCCGCGATCTCCTCAGGCGTGCCTTCGGTCAGCAGCGTGCCGTTGACCAGTACCGTCATGGTGGTGGCGAAGCTGAACACCAGGTCCATGTCGTGCTCGATCAGCAGTACCGACACGTCAGCGGGCAGTGCGGCCACGGTCTGCAGCAGTTCTTCGCGCTCGCCGGCCGGCACACCGGCCACGGGTTCGTCGAGCAGCAGCACGCGCGGCTCGCAGGCCAGCGCCACGGCGATTTCCAGCAGGCGGCGCTTCCCGTAGGCCAGCATGCGGGTCGGCTGGTCCATCACTCCGGTCAGGTGAAACTGCTCCAGCAACTGTTCGCAGCGCTCGGCCACGCGCTGGTTGCGCCCCAGCGCCTGCCACCATTTCGCGCCGAGCCCCGCTTGCTGCGATACGGTCAGTGCCAGCGTTTCCAGCGGCGTGAGCGAATCGAAGAGCTGGTTGATCTGGAAGGTGCGCACCATCCCGCGCTTGACGCGCTGGTGCGGCGCCAGCCGCGTAATGTCTTCGCCATCGAGGAAGATGCGGCCTTCGGTCGGCTGCAGAACGCCCGTCAGCAGGTTGACCAGCGTGGTCTTGCCCGCACCGTTCGGCCCTATCAGCGCATGGCGCGCGCCGCGACGCAGGTTCAGGCTCACGTTGTTGGTGGCGGCAATGCCACCGAAGCGCATCACCAGCCCTTGCGCGGACAGTACCGCGTCGCTGTGCGGCGCCGCGCTCATGGCTGGCCTCCGCGCTTGGGCAGCCATGCCCAGGGCCGGACCAGGCGCTCGCGCCCCACCAGCACCAGCACCACCAGGAAGAGGCCTATCCAGAAGGTCCAGTACTGCGGCGTGATGGACGACAGCGCGTCCTGCATCAGCTTGAACACAATCGCCCCGGCCACACCCCCGTACAGCCAGCCCGCACCGCCAACCACCAGGATCAGCAGCACATCGGCCGAACGATGAAACTCAAACAAATCCAGCGAGGCAAAGCCGGTGGTTTGCGTCATCAACGCTCCCGCGGCGCCCGCGACGCCGGCCGCCACCGTATAGACCACCGCCAGCCGTGAAGCGACTGGAATGCCGATGGCCATGGCGCGCAGGCGGTTGTCGCGTATCGCCTTGAGTGTCGCGCCCAGCGGCGAATGCACGAGGCGACGCATCAGCACAAACAAAATGAGCAGCACGGCCAGCGAGTAATAGGCGGCGGTGCGGCCCGACAGGTCAAACTCGAAGCGGCCCAGCAGCGGGCCCATGACCACGCCCTGCAGGCCATCGGCGCCACCGGTCAGCCAGTCAAGTTTGTTGGCCAGCTCCAGCAGGATAAGCGCCACGCCCAGTGTCACCATGAGCCGTGTCAGGTCGCTGCCGCGCTGGATGGTGAGTGAACACACAGCACCCAGCAGCGTGGCGGTGGCGATGCCCACCGCCAGGCCCACCAGCGGGTCCGGCATCACCAGCTTGGCGAACAGCGCCGCCGCATAGCCGCCTATGCCGAAGAAGGCTGCATGGCCCAGCGAGACGATGCCGGTGTAACCCAGCACCAGATCCAGCGACACCGCGAACAGCGCGACGATGGCGATCTCATTGATGATGGACGCGTGGCTGGGCATCACCACCGGCGCGGCGAAGGCGGCGAGCCAGAGCACCGGTTCCCAGAGCTTCCAGCGGCTGTTTTTGAGCAGGGACGTTTGAGTGTTCATTTATCTGCCACCCTTGCGCACAAAGAGGCCCTGCGGCCGCCAGATCAGGATCGCGATCATCAGGCTGTAAACGATGAAGGCCCCCAGCTTGGGGATGTAGTACTTGCCCGCCACATCGGCAATGCCCAGCAGCAGCGCGGCCAGCAGCGGCCCAGTGATCGACGTGGTGCCGCCCACGGCCACCACGATCAGGAAGTAAATCATGAACTTGAGCGGAAAGCTCGGGTCCAGCCCCAGCACTTCGGCGCCCAGCGCGCCGCCCAGGCCGGCCAGTCCCGAGCCGACGGCGAAGGTCGAAAGGAACACCAGGTTGACGTTGATGCCCAGGCCGGCCGCCACGCGCTGGTCGTCCACCGAGGCACGCAAGCGGCTGCCGAAGCGTGTGCGAGTCAGCACGAATTGCAGGCCCAGCGTGAGCGCGGCGCACACCGCAATGATGAACAGCCGGTAGTGGCCCATGCCCAGCATCCAGGCGCCGCTGCCAATCTCGGTGCGGCCCTTGAGCCATTGGGGCAGCTGCACGATCTGCTGCGTCGAGCCGACGAAGTAGTCCACGCTGGCCACCGCCATGAACACCAGGCCGATCGAAAACAGCACCTGGTCCAGGTGCGGCTTGTTGTACAGCGGCCGGTACAGCGTGCGCTCCAGTACAGCGCCCAGCAGCGCCGAGCCGGCGAAGGCCAGCGGCAGGCACAGCAAAAAAGGCACGCCGAAGTGCTGCATCAGCAACACGGTGATGTAGCCGCCGGCCATCGCGAAAGCACCATGCGCGAGGTTGATGAAATTCATCAGGCCCATGGTCACCGCCAGTCCCACCGCCAGAATGAACAGCAGCATGCCGTAAGCGATACCGTCGAAAAGAATCGTGAGCATTTATCTTCGCAAGGAACGGCGCGGAACCGGCTTTGCCGGGCCGCAGAGGTTGCCCCCAGCAGGGGGGGAGGCGCCGCGAAGCGGCGCTTCGGGGGGTTACTTGTTCTTCCCTGGGTCCTTGACGTCCTTGATCACGTCAAACTCCACGTTGTAGAGTTGCCCGTCCTTCTTCTCGACCTTGCGCAGATAGACGTCCTGCACGATGTCGCGCGTCTGTGCGTCGATGAAGATCTTGCCGCGCGGGCTTTCAAAGAGCTGGCCCTTCATGGCTTCGAGCAGCGCGTCGCCGCCACCCTGGCCCTTGCTGGTTTTGAGCGCCTCGTAAATTACCCGCATGCCGTCATAGCCACCCACGGCCATGAAGTTGGGGCGCAGGCCCTTGTTGGCTTTGGCAAACGCTTCCACGAATTTTTTGTTCATGGCCGAGGGGTGCGCCGCCGAATAGTGGTGGGAGGTCACCACGCCGATCGCGCCGTCACCCATGTCGTTGAGCTGGTCGTCGTCCGTCACGTCGCCGGTGGCGATCAGCCGGATGCCGGCCTTGTCCAGGCCGCGTTCGAGAAACTGCTTCATTACCGCGGCGCCCGCGCCCGAGGGCACAAAGACGAAGAGCGCATCGGGCTTGTTGTCTCGCACCTTTTGCAGGAAGGGCGCGAAGTCGGGATTGCGCAGCGGCACGCGTAGCGCGTCGGTCACCTGGCCGCCGTTGAAGGTCAGGCGGTCCTTGAAGAATTTTTCGGCATCAATGCCGGGGCCGTAATCGGACACCAGCGTGACCACCGTCTTGATGCCGTTCTTGGGCGCCCAGTCAGCCAGCGCGACCGAAACCTGCGGCAAGGTGAAGCTGCTGCGCACGATGTAGGGGGAGGCCTGCGTGATGCTGGATGTTGCCGCGGCCATCACCACCATGGGTGTCTTGGACTGCGTCGCAATGGGCGCGGTGGCCAGGGCCGAGGGCGTGATGCCAAAGCCTGCCAGCACGTTGACCTTGTCGTTGACCACCAGCTCCTGCGCCAGGCGGCGTGTGGTGTCCGGCAGCGAGGTGTCGTCCTTCACGATCAGCTGGATTTTCTTGCCCGCCACGCTGTCGCCGTTCTGCGCCATGTAAAGCCGTACGGCCGCCTCGATCTGCCGGCCCGTGGTGGCCTGCTGGCCCGTCATCGGCAGGATCAGGCCGATCTTGAAGGTGTTGTCCTGGGCCAGTGCCGGGGCGGCGGCAAGTGCCGCGGCCGACAGCGCGGCGGCGGTGAGGAAGGTACGTTTTTTCATGCTTGTCTCCTGGGTGGTTTTCAGTTCTTGCTGCTGCGTCAAACGCGGCGGAGTTCAGGTTGCCGGCATCGGGTTGCAAACCGGTGCGAGTCTAGTATGAGTGCGGTATCAGCACAAATGTTCGATATGTGAACACATCGGCCATGACCTCCATGCCCTCCAWGGCTTCATTGTGTGGGTTGCCGCTCACGGGGTCACTGCTGATTCGCGGTCGATTGTGCGATCATCGCGCGCATGACCCGGTGATCGCACACAAGTTGTCCCCTCACGCGTCGGGCCGGTAGGAAGAATCCAGCGTCACCGAACCGACCACGCGCGAGACACAGGCGCACAAGCGCGTGTTTTGCTGTTTCTCGTGCTCGCTCAGAAAGACGTCGCGGTGGTCGATCTCGCCGTCCACCGCCAGCACGTCCAGCGTGCACAGGCCGCATTCGCCGCGCTTGCAGTCGGACACCGCTTCCACGCCCGCCTGCTCCAGCGCGTCCAGCAGGCTGCAACCGGCCGGCACGGTGATGTCCAGCGCGTGGCGCGGAATCAGCACCCGGAAAGCCTGCGGCGCATACCGCCCGCTGTTGCCGAAGGTCTCGTAACGCAGGTCAGTCGCTGGCCGGCCCGAGGCCTCCCAGGCATGGCGCGCGGCGTCCAGCATGGGCACCGGACCGCAGACGTACATTTGCGCGCCCGCCGGCAGCGCCGCAATCTCGCCGGCAAAGTCGATGCGCGCGTCGACGGCCACATGAAGCCGTTCGCCCAGGCAAGCCCGCAGTGTTTCGCCGTAAGCCAGTTCAGATTCACTGCGCGTGCCATACAGCATGCGCAGCGGCCGGCCCGACTGCGCACAGCGGGCGGCCAGCACTTCGGCCATGCCGACCAGCGGCGTGATACMTATGCCGCCGGCCACCAGCAGGTAGGCTGGCGCGTTGAAGTCCAGCGGGAAATGGTTGCGTGGGCCGCTCACCTGCAGCCGGTCGCCGGCGGCCAGCTGCCACATCGCGCGCGAACCGCCGCGGCCGTCGTCCAGCCGCTTCACGGCGATGCGATACGTTTGCGCATCGGTCTCGCCAACCAGCGAGTAAGAGCGCAGCTGCGGCTTGCCGTCCACCAGCAGCTGCACCTGCAGGTGGCTGCCGGGTTCGTGGCGCTGCACGGTGGCTGCGTCACCCGTGGGCCGGATGCGAAACTCGCGCACGGTGGGCGTGAGGTCCTCAAAAGATTCAATGACCGCATCGGTCCAGCTGGAGGTGGCTTTCATTCAGTTTTCCGTGATCTCTTCAATTCGAGGGTCGCCGTGGAACCGGCTTTGCCGGGCCACTGGTGGCGCCCCCTGGGGGGAGGCGGCCGCAGGCCGCTTCGGGGGGAACGTCATTTCTTTCTAATTAGACGCACGCCAGGCATCTGGTCCAGGTTGTGGCTGGCCACGGCAGCGCGCAGGTTGCGCTGGGCCAGGCGTGAGTGCTCGCGCATGATCGCTTCGGCGCGCGAGCCTTCGCGCTGCTCAATGGCGTCGAGCACCTGGCGGTGCTGGTCTTGCGCCACAACCAGCATGTCGCGCGCGCCCGGGGAATTGGCCTGCACCACCACGAAACCCGAAGGCGACGCAAAGGGCAGGCTGAACACGCGTTCGAGTTCCTTGGCAATCACGCTGCTGCCAGCCATTTCACCCAGCAGTTCATGAAACCGTTCGTTCAGCGCGACGTAGGAAGAGAAAGCCTCATCGTCCAGCGCAGGCTGGCTGAGCACCGCATCAATCTTGCCCAGGCATTCGCGGGCTTCGTTCAGCACCACGGTGGGTGCGCCTCGCTCGGCGGCCAGCCGCGCCGACAGTCCTTCAATGGTGCCGCGCAGTTCGATCGCTTCGGACACATCGCGTTCGGAAAACGTGCGCACGGCGTAGCCCCCATTGGGCAGCGACTCCAGCAGGCCTTCCTGCTCCAGCCGCATCAATGCCGCGCGGATCGGTGTGCGCGAGAAGCCGAGCTTTTCAACGATGGACAGCTCGGCAATGCGCGCGCCGCCGGGCAACTCGCCGGCCAGGATCATCTCGCGAAGCTGAAGCTGCGCCCGCACCTGGGCACTTTCAAGGCTGTTTTGGCCTGTACCCCTGTCAGAATCTGCGCCGGCAGCTACTGAATTGATAGCATTGATTGTGGTTCGCATAAAAATGACCCCGCCTCAGGCCGCCAGCCGGATAGCGATGACAGGCGCTGGTGGTTTTTCTTTCGCGATCAGTCCGTCTATCAGGCGGCGTGCCCACATCGAGCCGGCATCGATGTTGAGGTTGTAGAACTGGTGGTCCGGGTGTTCGTCGATGGCGATTTGCTGGGCCTCCAGCACATGTTCGTCCTCGCGGAAGATGCCGGCCACGCCCTCGCGCAGCTGGTGCGTCAGGCGCTGCTCACCCAGGCAGTAGTTGCGTGCGAAAGCCCAGAAGTAGTGGCAGCTGCCGTCTGTTTCTGGCGTCACCGTGTTCAGCACAAAACCATTGACGCCCTTGCTGCGGTCGCCCGGCTGGCCGTCCTTGGGTGGCGCGCCTGATCCGGCTTCGGCTACGCCGACGTCGATGTTCACAGTGCAGGGCGCTTCGAATTTGATGATCTGCCAGCGATCCACCTTGCCCCTGTAGCCGCGCGCATGCTCGATCTGCCCGGCCCAGAACGGCGGTGCGTCGATTTTTTCCATCCAGCGCGTGACGGTGGCCGTGCGGTCGCCGTGCGTGGCTACAAAGGGCGCCTCGGCCACGGCGCGCTGGCCGATGCTGGAGCCGTGCACAAAGGTTTCGTGGGTCAGGTCCATCAGGTTGTCGACGACCAGGCGGTAGTCGCACTTCACCGTGATCAGCTTGCCGTCGCCGGCCCAGTCTGCGTCGTCGTTCCAGTGCATGTCGGGCACCAGCGCCGGGTCGGCCTTGGCCGGGTCGCCGGGCCAGATCCAGACAAAGCGGTGCTTTTCCACCACCGGAAACGCGCGCACGCAGGCCGAGGGGTTCAGCGTTTCCTGGCTGGGCATGTGGGTGCAGCGGCCTTGGGCGTTATAGACCAGGCCGTGGTAACCGCAGGTCACCTCGTCGCCGTTCAGCGTGCCCATGGACAGCGGCAGCAGCCGGTGCCAGCAGGCGTCTTCCAGTACGGCGACCTGGCCGTCGGTGCGGCGGAACATCACCACCTTCTGTTTGCAGATCGTGCGCGCCAGCAGCGTGCGGCCCACCTCTACGTCATAAGCGGCGGCATACCAGGCGTTCAGGGGGAAAGTCGATTTCTGGGCATTCATGGATACTTAATGTATACACAAATTGCCAAAATGCCAAGAAAAATAGAGAAATTCAGGGAAAATACGGAGTTTCTGTATCCAATGAGGGGTGATTTTGCTGGAATACCATGGGGGTTTGTGCCTGCAACCGATGGAGACTTTCCCATGACCGCCAAGCTACCCGCCCGTTATGACCATGTCGGCAGCTTTCTGCGCCCGCAGTACCTGCTGGAAGCCCGCGAGCAAAAAGCCAAGGGCCAGATCACGCCCGAACAACTGCGCAAGGTCGAAGACCAGGCCATCACCGAAATCGTGAAGTTCCAGGAAGACGTGGGCCTCAAAAGCATTACCGACGGCGAATTCCGCCGCACTTATTTCCACATCGACTTCCTGGAGCAGATCGGCGGCGTGAAGACCGACATCCCGGTCACCATCCAGCGGCCCGACGGCAGCATGGAACTGGCGCCGCCGGTGATGCGCGTGATTGACAAGGTGCGCCACGTCAAGGACATCCAGCTCGCCGACTTCCAGTACCTGAAAAGCCAGGTCAGTGCGGGCAACACGCCCAAGGTCACCATTCCCTCGCCCACGATGCTGCACTTTCGCGGCGGCCGCGCCGGCATCAGCAAGGAGGCTTATCCCGAACTCGATCCGGCTTTCTACGACGACGTGGCAAAAGCCTATGGCGACGAGTTGCGCAGCCTGGCCGCGGCCGGTTGCACTTATGTGCAGATGGACGACACCAACCTGGCCTACCTGTGCGACGAGAAAATGCGTGAGGCGGCGCGCCAGCGCGGCGACGACCCTAATGAGCTGCCGCACCGCTACG
>NZ_JBFUGX010000024.1:0-15518 GCF_056402675.1 Polaromonas sp. P3_C2
ATGATCGACTCCATGCCGTGGCATGCCAGGTCGTGGAGCGAGTTCGCGAGGCGGCACGGCGTCCAGATGGCGCTGGCTGACATCCTCAGGCGCACCACCGGGCGCACCGGCACCGAGTCCATGAACCAGTTATTCCAGCGTGACATTGAACTTTCAGAGGCGCGGCTGCTGGTTGCGGAAAAGGAAGCCATTTATCGAGAACTCTTCGCGCCGGTGTTTGCCGAGGTTGCGGGCTTCAAGGCCTTTGCCGGGCTGGCGATGGCGCGGGGGTTCAAAGTGGGTGTGGGAACTGCGGGTGACCAGCACAACATCGCGTTTGCGATGGCCGGGCTTGCCATGGTGTCCCCGCCTCATGCTGTTGTAGGTGGCGACGAAGGCCTGGCAGGGAAACCCGAGCCCGCCATATTTCTGGAGGCTGCACGACGCATGGAGGTTGCGGCCGCCGCCTGCGTCGTGTTTGAAGATGCGCCCTTTGGCATAGAAGCCGCGCGGCGGGCCGGCATGCGGGCTGTGGCGGTTTGCACCAGCCATAGCGCTGAAGAGCTCTCGGGGCCGCACGTGATTGCCAGCGTGCGCGACTACAACGAACTTATCGCGAGTGATTTTTTGGGAAAGCTCCATGCGGCGGTTGCGTGATGGGCAGAAGCCGTCAGCGGAACAGCTGTCCGCCGGCATCGCTTTCACCTTGCTATTTTTATCCTCTTTGTCTTCTTTTTCTTTCACATCAACAAAGAAAGTCTGCACATGAGCCAACTCGGCATTGAATTCAAGAACGTGCAAAAACGTTATGGGAGCGATCCATCGCCCTTGGTGGTCAAAGGAATCAGTTTTACCGTTCCCAAAGGCACGCTGACGACGATTCTGGGACCTTCGGGCTGCGGAAAAACCACGACCCTGCGCATGATTGCCGGGCTTGAGACGCCCAGTGTGGGCCAAATCCTGATCGACGGCCGTGACGTGACCCATCTCGGACCCGCCGAACGCAACGTCAGCATGGTGTTCCAGAGCTATGCCTTGTTCCCGCATATGAGCGTGCTGGAGAACGTGGGTTATGGCTTGAGCGTCAGTGGTGTCCATGCCAAAGAGCTGCTTGAGCGCGCGCAGGTCGCCATGTCGGCGGTCGGTTTGTCCGGCTATGACGATCGGCTGCCCAGTGAGCTGTCCGGCGGGCAGCAGCAGCGTGTAGCCGTCGCCCGTGCCTTGGTGCTGGAGCCGTCCGTACTGCTGTTTGACGAGCCGCTCTCGAATCTGGATGCACGGCTGAGGCGCTCCATGCGTGAAGAAATCCGCGGGTTGCAGCAGCGCCTCGGACTGACCGTTGCTTACGTCACCCACGACCAAAGTGAGGCCCTCGCTGTAAGCGACCAGATCATTGTCATGGACCAGGGGGTGATTGCCCAGGCAGGATCCCCGTCGGAGCTTTACGAGCGTCCCAACAGCGAATTTGTTGCTGGATTCATGGGTGAGGCCATGCTGTTTCCCGGCGAGGCATTTGCGGACGGCCGGATCCAGGTGGGAGCGCTGCGTGTGAAAGCCCTGCATCCCGTCGAGCCTGGTGCGGTGAAAGCGGCCATTCGTCCTGAAGCCTGGACGATTGCACCGCCCGGAGATGAAGGTTTGCCCGGTGTGGTTTCCAAGAAAGCCTATTTGGGTAGTGTCCGCGAGTTCACTGTCGACACCAGCTTGGGCCCCATCTTCGTCGTGTCCCCGGACGCGGCATCCGACTGGTTCCAGGGTGATGCCGTAACCCTTCACCTGCCCGAACGGGGTGTTTCTGTTGTTTCAGCCTGATGGAGAAAATGATATGAGCCTTCAACGTCGAATTGTCCTCCACGGCCTTGCCGGGCTGTGCGCCGGGCCACTGCTTGCTTCACCAGTGATGGCGCAGCCTGCTGCAGAGCCGATGCTGACATTTGGTTTGATCTCGCCCAGGGCGGCTGCGGAGACCCGCGCGAGCTGGGAGCCCTTCGTCAAACTCCTGGGCGCGGCCATCCGCCGTCCGATCGATCTGCGTGTCTATGAGTCGCAGGGCGCGCTGGTAACCGCCTTCATTGGTGGGGAAATAGATCTGGCCTGGATGGGCAATGTTCCTGCTCTGGATGTGGTGGCCTCCGGCGCGGGTGGTGTTTTTGCGCAGATGGTCACGGGGGACGGCAGCGTGGGCTACAAATCGATCCTGGTGACCCATCGCAGTTCGCAAATCGAGGCGCTCAAGCCGCTGATTGAAAATGCTTCCGGCCTGCGCTTTGGCGATGGCGATCCCAAGAGTACGTCCGGGCATCTGGTGCCGCTGTATTTTGCTTTCTCCAAGAATGGCGTGAGCAAGCCCGCGGAAATTTTCAAGTCAGTGGAGACTGGGAGCCACCAGCAAAACCTGCTGAAGGTATCGAAAAAGCAAATTGATGTGGCGACGGCCAACAATGAAGAGCTTGCATTCTTTCAGCGCGACTTTGCGGACCTTGCCAGGGAGGTAAAAGTCATCTGGGAATCACCCCTCATACCGCAATCCCCATTGCTCTGGAAGGCAACGCTGCCGGACCCGTTGAAGGCGTCCATCCGGAAGTTCGTCGTCGGGTTTGCAGAGAGCGATCCTGGCGAAAAGCGCATCCTCCTGGCTGTCAACGGCTTGTCCCGGTTCCGGTCTTCCAGTAACCGGCAACTGATCCCTATTGCCGACCTGGAAATGTTCAAGACCCGCCAGGCCATCAACGACGACAAGACACTTTCTGCAACTGAACGGCAGGCCCGGATTGCGCAGGCCATAGAGCGAGGTTCGCGTCTGGAGCTCCGCCTCAAGATGGTCGTTTAGCAGCCCGTCTGCCAGCAGAATGAAGAGGCCTGTTTACACTGCGCTGCGGTGCCGGGCAATGCAGGTGTCCAGCACCTCGCCGGTTTCGCGCTGCCACCAGTTGCTGGTGGAAAAGATCTCCACCTCGCTGTAACCCGCGAACCCTTGCGCTTCCATCCAGCCGCGGATTTTCGGGATGTCAATCACACCGTCTCCCATCATGCCGCGGTCGTTCAGCAAATCGGCCGTGGGCGTCAGCCAGTCACAGGTATGGAAGGCGAGCAGGCGCTCCTTGCCTGCCCGTTCGATTTGCGGCTGCAGTTTGGGGTCCCACCACACGTGGTACACGTCCACCGCCACACCGAGCGCGCCGCTCTTTGAGGGGTCGAGCGCGTCGCAGACGTCGAGTGCGTGCTCCATGGTGTTGATGCAGGCGCGGTCTGCCGCATACATGGGGTGCAGCGGTTCGATGGCCAGTGGCATATTGCAGCTTCTGGCGTATTCGAGCAATTGGGCAATGCCGTCGCTCACCTGGCTGCGCGACAGCGCCAGGTCCTTGTGTGCCGCCTTGCCGGCCAGCGCGCCGGGCAAACCGCCCACTACCAGCACCAGGCAAGCGGCCTTGAGCTCGCAGGCTTCATCGACGGCGCGGCGGTTGTCGTCGTGGGCAGCCTGCAGGCCGGCGGCGTCGGCTGCGGTGAACATGCCGCCGCGGCAGTAGCCGGAGAGTTCAAGCCCGTGGTTTTTGACGAGTTTCGAAACAGCGGGCAGGCCGGCGGCCGCGACCTGGTCGCGCCACGGCGAAATCGCCTTGATGCCGCGCTGCACGCAGGCTTCGATGATGGTGGTCAGCGGCTGCTCGACGCCGCGGCTTTTGCGCACGGTTGCGGTGTTGATGGAGAGCCAGCGGTGGTCCTGGGAAAAATTACGCATGCGGTAAAGGTAGGGGTGTAGTTTTAGTGAAGTCAGTTGGACGGTGGCGCGGTTTTCTGCCGGCGCAGTTCGCGGATGATGGCCGCGTTGTCGAGCTCGCCATCGCCGGCGGCAATCGCTGCGCGCATCAGCGCTGCATGGGCTTCGGACAAGGGCAGTTTCTGGCCTTGGGCCGCGGCACTGTCAATCATCAGCCTGACGTCCTTGAGATGCTGGTGGATGCGCGACTGCGGCGTAAAGTCCCCGTCCACCATCATCCGGCCCTTGGCCTCGGCCGCGCCTGACGTGGCTGGGCTGGCCAGCACCAGCGCCAGGAATTGCTCGGGGGGAATGCCCATGTTTTCGGCGAAGACCATGCCTTCGGCCAGTACTGCGCGGTTCAGGCCTAGCACCAGGTTGGTGGCCAGCTTGGCTTTGGCACCCATGCCGGCGCCACCGACGTGGATGCGTTGGTCTGAAATGGCGGCCAGAACGGATTCGCACGCCTGCAATGCCCCGGCCTCGCCACCCAGCAGCAGGGTGGCTTCACCGGCGGCGATCTGCTGGCTGGAGCCCGAGAGCGGCGCTTCGATGAAGTTGATGCCGCGTGCTGCGAGCCGCGCGGCCAGGGCTTCGAGTTCGTGAGGTGTGCCGGTGGAGCAGTCGATGATGCTGCGAACGCCGAAAACGGACAGCAGGCCACCCGGCCCTTCGACCACTTTGAGCACATCGTCGGTATTGAAGACGGCCAGAACCATGCAGGAAGCCGCATTGGCAACTTCGGCCAGGGTGCCGGCAGCGCGGCCGCCTTGGGCGGTGAGGGCCGCGCGGGCTTCTTCGCGCAGGTCGAAGCCGGTGACCTGGAAGCCGGCGGCCATCAGGCGCTGCGCCAGCGCGGTGCCGACGAGGCCCAGACCGACAATGCCGACAGCGTTTGCGGCCATGCCTTCACGCCGCAAGCGACGCGCCTCCGCAGATCTGGATCTCCTGGCCGGTGATGGCCGCGGCGTCGGGTGAGAGCAGGAAGGTGACCAGCGCGGCGATCTCCCGCGGCTGGATCAGCCGGCCCAGCGGCGGCAGCTTCGGCGGGACCGTCGTTCGAGCCGGGTCGGCAAGCATGGCTGTTTCGGTGGCGGCCGGGGACACCACATTGACGGTGACACCCGAAGCCACGGTTTCAGCAGCCCAGCTGCGCGCCAGCGCCACCAGCGCGGCCTTGGTGGCTGCGTACTGGCTGCGGCCTGCCATGCCGCGTGCCACGCGGCTTCCGATCAGCACCACGCGGCCTGCGCCGGCCTGTGCCATGGCGGGTACCACCAGGTTGGCGATGCGCATGACGGCATCCACATGGAGCTGCCACATCAGCGCCGAGTCTTCACCGGAAAGCGCGCCGAGCGGGCCCACGCGCAGCACGCCGGCGGCGTGGATGAGCGCTTGTACCCCGCCCGCTGAACGCACGGCACGTTCCGTCGCTTCGGTGTTGCACAGGTTGACTTCGGTGGAGGAAAACGCCGGATGCACGATGCGCGCAGGCGCCAGGTCCAGTCCGACGACGTCCCACCCCTGGTCAAGCAGTGCCTGCGCAATGGCCAGGCCAATGCCGGAGCTGCTGCCCGTGACCAAGGCGCGTTTCACATCTTCAGTGGCCATGGTCGTGCATGTTACTCAACACGGATATTCCCGTCCGTGATGATCTTCTGTGAGCGCGCCATGTCGCTGTTCTGGAATTTCGCGAAGTCCTCCGGTGTGCCGGGCGTCAGCACCAGGCCTTGCTGGAGGAGTTTCTCGCGCATGTCGCTGGCTAGCGCCTT
The DNA here is from genome assembly GCF_056402675.1 of Polaromonas sp. P3_C2. Lineage (NCBI taxonomy): Bacteria > Pseudomonadati > Pseudomonadota > Betaproteobacteria > Burkholderiales > Comamonadaceae > Polaromonas > Polaromonas sp. P3_C2. The sequence goes on from NZ_JBFUGX010000024.1 coordinate 5,512, forward strand.
GTTGGTTTCGGCGTTAAGTTTCTGCGTGATGTCTGCCGGCAATTTTGCCGGGCCCCAGAGGCCGTACCAGCTGTAAAACTCGTAGCCGGGAATCGTCTCGGCCACGGTTGGCACATCAGGCAGGTTGGGCACGCGCTTGTCGCCGGTGATGGCAACGACGCGCAACAGGCCGCTCTTGTGGTACTGCAGCGAGCCAAGGATGGGGTCGATGAAACCATCAATCTGGCCACCGATCAAATCCTGGAAAGCCGGCGCCGTGCCCTTGTAGGGCACCACGGTGTATTCGATGCCGCCGGCGCGCTTGAGGAGCTCGGTCGATAGGTGGCCGGCCGAGCCGATGGAGCCGACCGCAAACGTCATCTTGCCGGGGTTGGCCTTGGCGTGGGCAATCAGCGACTTCACATCAGTGATCGGCAGGTTCTTGTTGATGGCAATCGACAAGGGCGCCTTGGCGACGAGCGAGACGGGCGTGAAGTCTTTCACCACACCGTAGGGCACGGACTTCATGGTCATGGGTGCGGTGGTGAAAGTAGAGGCATTGAAGAGCAGCGTGTAGCCGTCCGCAGGCGCCTGCGCGACCACGTGCGCACCGATGGTGCCGTTGCCGCCCGCACGGTTTTCCACCACGAAGGGCTGGCCCATCTGCTCACCGAGTTTTTGCGCCAGCTGCCGGCCCACCGCATCCAGCGTGCCGCCGGGCGGGAAGGGAATGATGACCTTGACCGGGCGGCTGGGATAAGCCTGCGCTGCGGCGCCGAAGGCGACGGCTGCGAGGCCGGCGGCCAGGCTGGCCTTGAGGAAAGTGCGTGTCTTCATGTTGTCTCCTGTTAAATTTATTCAGCGATTTGAGTGGAAGCGCTCGGTAACATTTCAAGCGGGCGCCGCGGAACCGGCTTTGCCGGGCCGCCAGCGCCGCCCCCTTGAGGGGGGAGGCCGCTACACGCAGTGAGCCGGCAACGGGGGGAGCCATTACATGCCGTGTAGCGCCAGTAGCGTCTTCATGCGCTGGGTCGCCAAGTCCGGTTGTTCAAGCAGGTTGGCGGCATCGGCCAAGCGGAACAGTTCGGCGAAGTGCTGCAGCGAACGCGTGCTCTGTTGCCCGCCGACCATCGTGAAGTGCTTCTGGTGGCCGTTAAGCCAGGCCATGAAGACGACGCCAGTTTTGTAAAAACGCGTGGGCGCGGCAAAAATGTGTCGCGACAGCGGCACCGTGGGGCCGAGGATGGCGTGGAATTTCTCGACATTGCCTTGCGCGAGCTCGCCCAGCGCGGCGCTGGCGGCMGGTGCGATGGCGTCGAAGATGCCCAGCAGCGCATCACTCTGGCCGTGCATCGCTTCCTTCCCGAAACCGTCACCGGCAATCAGCTCGGCATAGTTGAAGTCGTCGCCTGTGTACATGCGAACGCCCGTGGGCAATCTGCGGCGCATCGCGATTTCCTTGTCCTTGTCGAGCAGCGAGATCTTGATGCCGTCGACCTTGTCGGGGTGGGCGTTGATGATGCCAAGGGCCGTGTCCATGGCTTTTTCGACATTGCCGCTGCCCCAGTAGCCAGCCAGTGCAGGGTCGAACATGTCTCCCAGCCAGTGCAGCACCACCGGTTGTTTTGCCTGCCTCAGGATGCGGTCGTAGACGCGCTCATAGTCGGCCGGCGATTTGGCGACGCGCGCTAGCGCGCGGCTGGCCATCACGATCAGCTTGCCGCCGAGCTTTTCAATCGCGGCCATCTGCTCTTCGTAGCCGGCGATGACTTCATCGACGCTCTTGACGTTTTCCAGCACCAGGTGGTCGGTGCCGCAGCCTGAAGCCACCAGTGCGCCCGGCACGTCTTTGGCGGCATCGAGCGAACGGCGGATCAGCTCCAGCGAGGTCGGCCAGTCCAGGCCCATGCCGCGCTGCGCCGTGTCCATCGCTTCGGCCACACCCAGGCCCAGCGACCACAGGTGACGGCGGTAGGCGATGGTCGTGTCCCAGTCGATCGCGCAGTTGACCCAGGGATCCACTGCGGCCAATGGGTCGGCCACCACGTGAGCTGCCGAATAGGCGATGCGGTTGAATTTGACGCCCGGTGCGGGCTTCACCGGTGTGCGGCCTTGCAGCGTGTAAGGCCGCAGGCCGCCCGCGGCGACAGGCAGGGAAAGGGTTAAAGCCATGAATCTACCTTTTCTGTATGAAAAATGTGCCTGTAGCCCTTATCTGATGGGCGCGAGCAGCTATCAAACTTGTAGCGCTGGAACGTCCACCCAGCGGCGTTCTTTCCAGCTTTCGAGCGCGGCTTCGACCAGCTGCACGCCTTTGGCGCCTTCGGGCAGCGTCCATTTGTAGGGCTCGTTTTCCACCACATGGCGGATGAAGTGCTCCCACTGGATCTTGAAGCCGTTGTCGTAGGTCTGGGTGTCCGGCACTTCCTGCCACTGGTCAGAGAAATTCATCGTCTGCTTCTCGTCCGGGTTCCAGACCGGGCGCGGCGTGTTGACGCGCGACTGGGCCTTGCAGGAGGAGAGGCCCGCAACGGCCGAGCCATGCGTGCCGTCGACGTGGAAGGTGACCAGGTCTTCGCGGTTCACGCGGGTGGCCCAGGACATGTTCATCTGGGCAATCACCGGCTCGCCGCTGTGGCCGATGAGTTCGGCGGTGGCGTAAGCCGCGTCGTCGGCGGTCGCCTTGTAGGGCTTGCCAGCCTCGTCCCAGCGCTCGGGAATGTGGGTGGCACCAATACAGGAGATCGACTTGACCTCGCCGAACAGGTTGTCCAGCACGTAGCGCCAGTGGCACATCATGTCCAGGATCATGCCGCCGCCGTCCTCGGTGCGGTAGTTCCAGCTGGGGCGCTGGATAGGCTGCAGGTCGCCTTCGAAGACCCAGTAGCCGAACTCAAGCCGCACCGACAGCATCTTGCCGAAGAAACCGGCGCGGCGCAGCATGTCGAGCTTGCGCAGGCCGGGCAGGAAGAGTTTGTCTTGTACGGCGCCGTGTTTCAGGCCGGACTTTTCGGCCAGGCGGGCGATCTCGACAGCTTCGTTGAGGTTGGTGGCAATCGGCTTTTCGCAGTAGACGTGCTTGCCGGCGCGAATGGCCTTGGCCAGCAGGGTCGGGCGCATCTGTGTGGTGCCGGCGTCGAAGAAGATGGTGTCGTCCTTGTTCTTCAGCGCCTCGTCGAGGTCGGTGCCCCAACGCGCGAGGCCATGGGCTTTGGCCAGGGCTTCGATTTTTTCGGCGTTGCGGCCGATCAGGATCGGGTCGGGCATCACCTTGTCGCCGTTGGAGAGCGTGACGCCGCCCTGTTTGCGGATCGCGACGATGGAGCGGATCAGATGCTGGTTCATGCCCATGCGTCCGGTGACGCCGTGCATGATGATTCCTAGTCGTTGAGTAGCCATGGGATCCTTTGAGGAGGTGAAAAATGCGGCGGCCTCACCTTGGCCCGGCCACGGGTATTGGAAGGAGGGACGCTGCGGGGAACTGGGCGGAAGTTACTGGGTGGGCTGAAGGCCGGCAGCTTTGACCAGTACGGCATTGCTCTTGATCTCGTCCTTGATGTAGGCGTCGAACTGCTCGGGCGAGAGTGTCCAGGCGTCGGCGCCCAGGGCGGCGAAGCGTTCCTTGACTTCGGGCGTGTTCAGGGCTTTGATCACTTCGTCGTGCAGGCGGTTGACGATGTCGCGCGGTGTTTTCGCGGGGGCCATCATGCCGATCCAGAAGTTGAACTCTGAACCCGGAACGCCGGCTTCCGCCGTGGTGGGAACCTGGGGCAGGGCGCTGGCGCGTTTGGGTGAACCGACCGCGAGAGCCACGAGCTGGCCGTTCTTGATCTGGCCGATGACAGGTGCGATCGGCGAGAAGTAGTAGTCGACGCGGCCGGACATGACTTCGGTCACCGCTTCGCCGGATCCCTTGAAGGGAATGTTGGTGGCTTCGATTTTGGCGGCGAGCTTGAATTTTTCGGCATTCAAGTGGGTGGCGCTGCCCTGGCCGGCCGAGGCGAAGTTCATGCTGCCGGGTTTGGCGCGCGCCGCGGCCAGCAGTTCCTGCAGCGTCTTGATGTTTTTCGACGGCGACATGACCAGCACATTGGGCGTGCTCGAGATCGGCGTCACACCCGTGAAGTCACCCATGGTGTCGAAAGGCAGCTTGGCGAAGGTCGAGGGGCTGACCGTGTGCGAGGACGAGTGGATCATGATGGTGTAGCCGTCCGGCGCGGCCGTGGCCACGGCCTGCTGGCCGATGGTGCCGCTGGCGCCGCCGCGGTTGTCGATCACGAGCGTCTGGCCCATGCTCTGGCTCATCTTGTCGGTGATGGCGCGGGCAATGATGTCGGTGGTGCTGCCTGCGGCAAAAGGCACGATGACACGAATGGGCTTGTTGGGGTAGGCGCCCTGGGCGCTGGCCACCAGGGGTGACAGCGCCGCCATGCAGGTGAGGCTGGCCAGTGCTGCGCGACGTGTGAATTTCATGTGCTTTGTCTCCTGAAAGGGGTCATTGAAGGACTGCGAAAGACCTGTGCATGCCGCCGGTGTTATTGGGGTACCGGAATGCAGTTTACTCGTAATTCACCATTAAGTGAATTACGAATTGTAAAAATGGCCTCGTCGCTGCGTCAATGACCGCTCAGGATCAGTTTCTAAGGACATACCCTAGGATGACTTCGCACATGTGCGAGAGCCGCTCATGGCGGGCTTTGGGCGTCATGAGATCGCGCCCGAAGATGGCCGACAACGTGTGGTTGTTCGACAGGTAGAAATACGACATTCCGGCGATGGATACGTAAAGCTGTACCGGGTCGATGCCGCCGCGAAACAGCCCGTCTGCGCGCCCGCGCTCCAGGATTTCCGCCAGCGTCTGGACCAGCGGCGAGTTCATTTCCTGCACGCGGCTGGACATGGCCAGATGCCGCCCCTGATGCAGGTTTTCACTGTTAAGAAGCGTCAAAAACTCCGGATGGGCAATGTAGTATTCCCAGGTGAATTCCGTGAGCCGGCGGATGGCTTGCGCCGGATCCATGTCGCGCAGATGCAGTTCTGTTTCCGCGGCGCGGATGTCGGCATAGGCGTTTTCCAGCACCGCCAGGAAGAGTTCGTCCTTGCTCTTGAAGTAGTAGTAAATCAGGCGTTTGTTGACGTCGGCGCGCTCGGCTATCCTGTCTACCCGCGCACCGCCCAGGCCGTGTTGCGCGAACTCGTCGCGGGCCGCCAGCAGGATGGCCAGTTGGGAGCGGTCGGCATCGCGTGAACGGGGTTCGGCGGGCTTTGTTTTAGGGGTCGGCATGGCGAGAATTTAACTATTTGGTGAATTAAAGCAAGAATACCCGGACGGCATCGTTATTGGATGACAGACAGCGGCCAAGGGTACCTCCATAATGAAGCAGGTACCGGCCGCCCGCGCCGGTGCCCTTGAGGCAAAGGAGATGGCCATGAACAATTCAGACACGCCGAAAGATGGCGACTTCGCAAACTGGGTAGACCAGAAGGCCGAGGCGCTCAAATTTGAACTGGGCGAAAAATTTCCGGTACCGCCATCCGAACTGCATTCTCCCTCGGTGCATATAGAGACCGGCCGGCAGAAGCTCGAAGAGGTGCTGCTCGAACACGAGCAGCCCACGGAAGAGTTTCTCGAAGAACTCAGGGCCCTTGAAGGAGCGCCACCGCTGAGTGACGAAGAGCTGGCGCGACAAGCCCTCGAGGCTGGCGGCGGCGATGGCGACGCGGCTACGCCTGAATAATTGTTCCACCCCCGTCCAGGCTCACTGCGTGTAGCCTGTTCCCCCCTCAAGGGGGCGGCGCCTGCGGCCCGGCAAAAGCCGGTTCCGCGGCCCCTGCTTGATTGAAGAGCCCCATATTCAGTCGCTGCGCCAGTGTCTGTTCCAGCGGCACAATAGGCTTCATGAATTCCCAACTCGCTGGCCACCTTCTCGTCGATTGCCTTCTGGCCCAAGGCGTTACCCATGCGTTTGGCGTTCCCGGTGAAAGCTACCTGGCGGTGCTTGACGGCCTGCATGCGCGTCAGGACAAGATTCAGTTCGTCACTTGCCGGCAAGAGGGCGGCGCGGCCTTCATGGCCGAGGCGCACGGCAAGCTGACAGGGCGGCCGGGCGTGTGCATGGTCACGCGCGGGCCGGGCGCCACCAATGCGTCCATCGGCGTGCACACGGCCTTCCAGGATTCAACCCCCATGGTGCTGCTGGTGGGGGACGTGGCCAGCGACTGCCGCGACCGTGAAGCCTTCCAGGAGGTCGACTACGCCAGTTTCTTCGGGCCCAGCACCAAGGGCTTTGCCAAGAGGGTGGAGCGCATCGATGAGGCCGACCGCATCCCCGAATATGTGGCGCGTGCCTTCGCTACCGCCATGAACGGCCGGCCTGGCCCCGTGGTGCTGGTCTTGCCTGAAGACATGCTGACGCGCATGACGGCCGCGCAGCCGCTGCCGCGTGTGGAGGCCGTGCAGGCCTGGAGCGACCCGGGCTCGCTGCGTACGCTGCGCGAGATGCTGCTCAAGTCCGAGCGCCCGCTCGTTATCGCCGGTGGCGGCGGCTGGACGCCGCAGTCGGCGCAGGCGCTGCAACGCTTTGCCGAAAACTGGAAGTTGCCGGTGGGCAATGCCTTTCGCTTCCAGGACACCTTTGACAACCACCATCCGCTCTACGCGGGCGACGTGGGTATCGGCCTGAACCCGAAGCTGGCCGCACGCGTGAAGGCCAGCGACCTGATCATCGCCATCGGCCCGCGCCTGGGTGAGATGACGACCGGTACTTACACGTTGCTGGAGGCGCCCCGGCCCAAGCAAAAGCTGGTGCATATCCATTCGAGCGCCGAGGAGCTCAACCGCGTCTACCAGGCCGATCTGGCCATCAATGCCACCATGAACGCGGCTGCGCGATCGCTGGAGGTCCTCACGGCGCCGGTGTCTGTGGCCTGGGAAGCCTGGACCACATCCGCGAACGAGGACTACCTGGAAAACCTCAAGCCGACACCTTCCGCGAACCTGCCGGGTGATATCGACATGCCCGCCATCGTCGGCATGCTGCAAAAGCACCTGCCGGCGGATGCAGTGCTGACCAACGGCGCCGGCAACTTTGCCAGCTGGGTGCATCGTTTCTTTCGGCATCACGGTCTCGTCAAAGGCCACAAGACGCAGCTGGCGCCCACCGTGGGCGCGATGGGTTATGGCGTGCCGGCCGGTATTGCTGCGGCCATCACGACAGGACGGATGGCTTTCACCATCGCGGGTGACGGCGACTTTTTGATGAACGGCCAGGAGCTGGCCACTGCCGTGCAGCACGGCGCCAAAAGCATCATCGTGCTGCTCAACAACGGCATGTACGGCACGATCCGCATGCACCAGGAGCGGGAGTATCCAACACACCAAAGTGGTTCAAGCCTGAACAATCCGGATTTTGCGGCGCTGGCGCGAGCCTACGGTTACGCCGGCGTGCGCATCACGCGCACCGCGGAGTTTGAGGCGGAATTGCTTGCGGCGCTGGCTCGCAAGGAGGGCACGGTGATTGAGGTCACGCTGGATCCGGAAGTCATCACCACGCGTGGCACCTTGTCGGCGATTACGCAAAACGCTCTGGCCAAGGCGCCGTAACCATTGCAGCAATGCGGGCCGCTGCCGGATAGCTACTGGCCTGCGTACTGATCCGCGGCGACGATTTTGGGGTCGAACTTCAAGCCGGCCAGTTCCTCGATATCCGCGATGGCGACCTGGTTGCGTTCGAAGGCCGGCATGTCTATCGACTCATAGGTGTCGCCGAACTGCCTGATCGGTTTTTCCTGACTGAAGACGAAACCATAGGCCAGCAGCTTCGCGCCGCGTTTTTGCGATTCGGGCACGACCACGACCTTCCAGAATTTTTTGGGGATTTTGACCTTGCCGGTTCCCCAGTTTTTGGACTCGAAAAATTCGGTGAGCACCGGCCCCGCGAACAGCACGGCGCGCCCGCCCGACTCCTGAACCTGGTCGGTGAGCAGGCGCTCAAACTGGCCCCAGATACCGACCACCCCGCCTTCATAGACGCGCTGGCCGCTGCGGTCATTGGGGTTCTCCTGGTTGAAGGCCTCATGCTGCGGCGTGCAGTTGGGCCAGTGGTAGCTGTCGGCGTTCGCGAATTCGGTTTCGTCCGCGTCGGCGCCCCAGCAGTTGTCTTCGCGGCGGACAATGTGCCCGCGGTCAATCCGTTTGGCCGGGCCGTAGACGTCCTTGTTGAGCAGCTGGTATTCCAGCGGTAGCCGCGGGTCTTCTCGCCAGTTTTCCCCTCCGAAATCCGCCCGCTTCCGCGGGTCGGTGCGCGATTTGGGGCGGTAGTCGTAGTTCGAGGCGGTCCACAGGCACATGCGTGTCGGCTTGTGCATTACGAGGGAAAAGTGGTGGTAGTCAAGCGGTAGCGGATCGGCCGGCGCCAGGTGGCCTGTCTTCACTGCGGGCACGTCGTCCACACCGGCATTGAATTCCTCATAATCGGCAACCGAATAGAGGGCACCATCCCATCGCGACTGGGCCACAGGGGCAGGAACCTCCTGGCCGAGGAATTTCGGGTTGTATCCCTTGCGGCCCGCGTAGTTCTCGTCGAAAACCAGGGATTTTTCCTGAAAGGCGGTGAAGAGGCCATCCGCCGAAGGCGCACCGGAACCATCAGGCAAACGAACTTGCGCGGGCGCCGCGGGTGCAGGCACCGACACGGGTGCAGCGGCGGCAGGCACGCCGGGCTGAAGCGCCTGCCCGCCATAGACGTGCAGGGTTACTGGCCCCGAGAAATTGAAGGTGTTGCCGCCTCCGGGCCGTGAGGCGAGAGGTAAGAGGGATGACGAGGCGGTGCCGGCCGGCACGCTCTCTGTGCCGGTGAGCGGGTCTGCCGTGGTCGCCAGCAATTGCCGGGCGATCATGCGCATGGATTCTGGAATCGACATGGATTTAAGCCTTTCAACGATGAAACTGACGCGCGCGCCCTCATTGGCGATCCACTGGATGTCGTCGTCGCTTTGCGACTCCGGGTCCCAGGGGGCGCCCCGTTTGTCCAGGATCCGGCCGTCCCGCATCGCCGGCACGCCGCAGTGGTGCAGCGCCACCAGTTCCCAGTCTGTGTTGTAGACCGGGGAGCCGGAGGAGCCCGGCCGCGTGTCCGTCTCATAGTGAAGAAAGCCGGTGGGCAGGATGTCCATCAACTTGTTGTCGCTGATGGCGAAGGCCCGCGGCCCGCCGGCGGGGTGCTGGATGATATTGACCGGAGCGCCCGTCAACACCTTGCCCGTTGCCTCGATCAGCCGCGTCCAGCCGCATGAGGCAATCTGGTCGCTCTCGCGGCTGCGGGGCTGCACCGCCACGATGGTGAAGTCGAGGGCCGGGTCGGTAACAAAGAAACGGTCTGGATCGAAGTCGTAGTACTTGCCGTTGTTGATGCCGTACTCATCGCGCACGTAGAAAAAATTCGCCGCGTGGCCGTCGACGTCAATCTTTGAAGGAAACACGTGATGATTCGTCAGTAGCAGGTCGAACCCGATCAACAGGCCCGTGGCCACGCCGATGGGCGTATGGCTGGCGCTGCGCTGCTGGACGATGCGGGCCACGGGTTTCGCGGCGTCCGAGGCCTGGACGCTGGGCGCGTATTCCACGGGATTCCACGCACCAATGACACGCTCGGGGAAAAGGGGAAAGCCGCCCGCGGCCCTGGTCAATTGGCGGGCTGTCCATTCCGCTTGGCGCTTGGGTGTGTCGGCGGCGCCTGGGCCTTGGTTCCGGATTTTTTCAAGGCCGGTTTCGCGCTGCTTCATGCGCTCTTCCCAACGCCGGGCCGCATCCGTCAGGATGCCCTGTTGCCTCGTCTTGACCGCTCCGAGTGTCTGTCCCATTTCTTGTTCCTTCGCCGGCCTTCGGCCTGCAGAATTCGGGGAAATGGATATTCCTCCATTCCACGGGAAAATGCACCCTCCAGTCGGAGGAGACTTCACAAGCCGGGTTAGTGCAGACCTGTAAAGACGTACAGCGGCTCGCGAAAAACAAGGCGCCACAATGAAAA
>NZ_JBFUGX010000025.1:0-15417 GCF_056402675.1 Polaromonas sp. P3_C2
CAGCTCACGCACATATTCAGGCGCATCAGGTGCGCCTGCCAGCAAGGCCGACGGAACAGTATCCGGAAATTCCATGCTCCCCTCCTGCCCTTGCCACCTGGCGGGCCGGTTCATTGTTTATTTGCCGGCGCCAAAGAAGTCTTGCCCTTGCTGCGGCGGCGCCACGCCCAGGTGGCGGTAGGCCGCCAGCGTGGCGATGCGCCCGCGCGGCGTGCGCTGCAAATAGCCTTGCTGGATCAAATAGGGCTCGATCACGTCTTCAATCGTGTCGCGCTCTTCACCAATGCTGGCCGCGATGTTGTCCAGGCCGACCGGGCCGCCATCAAAGCGGTGGATCACGGCTTCGAGTAACTTGCGGTCCATCACGTCAAAGCCCTGCGGGTCTACGTCGAGCATGGCAAGCGCCTTGTTGGCGATGTCCAGCGAGATGTGGCCGGTGCCCTTCACGTCGGCATAGTCGCGCACGCGGCGCAGCAGGCGGTTGGCAATGCGCGGCGTACCGCGTGAACGGCGGGCAATTTCAAAACCGCCTTCTTCGTCCATGGGCGCATTGAGCAACTTGGCGCTGCGCCGCACGATGCGTGCGAGTTCGTCGGGTGTATAAAACTCCAGCCTCGCGACGATGCCGAAGCGGTCGCGCAGCGGGTTGGTCAGCATGCCGGCGCGCGTGGTGGCACCCACCAGCGTGAAGGGCTGCAGGTCGAGCTTGATGCTGCGCGCCGCCGGGCCTTCGCCGATCATGATGTCGATCTGGTAGTCCTCGAGCGCGGGGTAGAGGATTTCTTCTACCACCGGGCTCAGGCGGTGAATTTCGTCAATGAAGAGGACGTCGTTCTTTTCAAGGTTGGTCAGCAGCGCCGCCAGGTCCTTGGGTTTTTCCAGCACCGGTCCGGAGGTCTGCCGCAGGTTCACGCCCAGCTCATGCGCAATGATGTGCGACAGCGTGGTCTTGCCCAGGCCGGGCGGGCCGAACAGCAGCACGTGGTCCAGCGCCTCGCTGCGCTTTTTGGCCGCACCAATGAAGATTTCAAGCTGGTCGCGCACCTTGGTCTGGCCGACGTACTCGTCAAACAGTTTGGGGCGCAACGCGCGCTCGATCGCCTCCTCGCCGGGTGAGGCCGGCGCGGCCGACATCACGCGCTTGGCGGGCGGGAAGTCGCCGGGAGCGAAATCGTCGGTTTGTATGCTCATACTGGGTTACCGGCCTATTTCGCCAGCGCCTTCAACGCCAGCTTGATGCCGTCACTCACGCCGATATCTTTGGGCAATGCCTTCAGTGCCAGTGCGGCGTCGCGGTCGCTATAGCCCAGCGCCACCAGGGCCTGCAGGATGTCGGACTGGGCATCGTTGGCGACGCTGACCTGGATACCGATGTCGGCGCCCAGTTTGCCCTTGAGTTCCAGCAACAGGCGTTCGGCGGTCTTTTTGCCGATGCCGGGCACCTTGATGATGCGGCCGGCTTCCTGCTGGGTGACGGCTTGCGACAGCTCTTCAACGCTCATGCCGCTGAGCACGCTGAGCGCGGTGCGTGGGCCTACGCCGGAAATCTTGATGAGCTGGCGGAAGGCGGCGCGTTCGGTGGCGCTGCCGAAACCGTAGAGGATTTGTGCGTCTTCGCGCACCACAAAGTGTGTCAGCAGGCTGACTTTTTCGCCCAGGCCGGGCAGGTTGTAGAAGGTGCTCATGGGCACCAGTACCTCATAGCCGACGCCGTTGCAGTCCACCAGGATTTCCGGGGGATTTTTTTCGGCCAGCTGGCCAGAGAGTCTTCCTATCATGGGCAAATCTTATCAGTCAGACGCAGGCGCCTGTTTGGGCGGACAATTGTGTTTTTCCGCCTTTAACCGCCGTTTTCCAGGAAAACCACCGCCTTGATTCTTCGTCACACCTTCACGCCGCCGAACAACACCCGCATGGGTCACCTGTGCGGACCCATGGACAGCCACATCCGCACCATCGAAGTGGCGCTGGATGTCACGATTGCCCACCGCTTCGAGCAGTTCAAGATCGACGGCACCAAGGTGAAGGCCAACCAGGCGCTCGAGGTGCTGCAGGCCCTGTACGAAATCGCCCAGCGGCCCATAGAGCCCGAAACCGTGCAGCTGATGCTGGCCGGCGACACCGCGCTCAGCATCGCGCCCGACGGCGCCATGGCGCTGTCGACCCGCCGCGCCGACCTGCGCGCCCGCACCACCAACCAGGGCACCTACCTGGAAAACATTGCCACCCACGACATCACTTTCGGTATCGGCCCCGCCGGCACCGGCAAGACCTACCTCGCCGTGGCTTGCGCGGTGGATGCATTGGAGCGCAGCACGGTGCAACGCATTGTGCTGACCCGCCCGGCGGTCGAGGCCGGCGAGCGCCTGGGTTTTTTGCCGGGTGACCTGAGCCAGAAGGTGGACCCTTACCTGCGTCCGCTGTATGACGCGCTGCATGAGCTGATGGGTTTTGAGCGCGTGCAAAAGGCCTTTGAGCGCCAGCAGATCGAGATCGCGCCGCTGGCCTTCATGCGCGGCCGCACGCTGAACCACGCGTTTGTCATCCTCGACGAAGCGCAAAACACCACGCCCGAGCAGATGAAGATGTTTTTGACGCGCATCGGCTTTGGCAGCAAGGCTGTGGTGACGGGCGATATCAGCCAGGTCGATTTGCCGCGCACGCAGTTGAGCGGCCTGGTGGATGCCGAGCGCGTACTCAAGCGCGTCAAGGGCATTGCGATCACCCGCCTGACGAGTGCCGACGTGGTGCGCCACCCGCTGGTGGCCCGCATTGTTGATGCGTACGACAAGACGCGGCCCGGCATCGCGGCAGAAATTGCTACAGATTCGATAGCTGCTCCCGCACGGCGCACAAGCGCCAGGAGCCGAAATGGCTCTTAAGAACCTGAGCTTGTCCTTGCAGTTTGGCGACCTGAAAGACGCCGCCCGCCACCGCGCAGCGCTGCCGCGTCACAGCGTGGCCCGCTGGATCCGCCACGCGCTGGCGCACGACGGCGAGATCACTGTGCGCATCGTCGACGCCGAAGAAGGCCAGGCGCTGAACCGTGACTACCGCCAGCGCGACTACGCCACCAACGTGCTGACCTTCGACTACACACGAGAGCCGGTGGTCACGGCCGACCTGGTGCTGTGCGCGCCGGTGGTGGCCAAAGAGGCGAAAGAGAACAAAAAGACCTTGCAGGCCCACTACGCCCATCTGCTGGTGCACGGCACGCTGCATGCGCAGGGCTGGGACCATGAAACCGGCGAAGCCGATGCCGAAGCCATGGAAGCGCGTGAAATCGAGATCCTGGCCGGCCTGGGCGTCAAAAACCCTTACCGCTGAAATTCAAGGTTTATTGGGCTTCAGCCCAATAGGGACGGGCGCAAGCAGCTATTGAATTAATAGCGAGTTTATGTGCCCGGCACGACCTGCAGCGGAATCGTTACCGGCCCGTCATTGACCAGGTGCACCTGCATGTCGGCTGCGAATTGCCCGGTTTCGACTTGCGGATGCACGCCGCGGGCCTGGGCCACAAAGTAGTCGTAGAGCCGGCGCCCTTCGTCAGGCGGGGCCGCACCGGTGAAGCTGGGCCGGTTGCCGCCCGAGGCGTCAGCCGCCAGCGTGAACTGGCTCACGATCAGCAGGCCGCCTTGGACGTCCTGCACGCTCAGATTCATCTTTCCCGCGTTGTCGGAGAAGATGCGCAGCTTGAGAAGCTTGGCCAGCAGCTTGTCAGCCTGCGCTTCAGCGTCGCCGCGCTCAGCGCACACCAGCACCAGCAGCCCGCCGCCTATCTGGCCGACGGTTTCGCCGGCAATCACCACGCGGGCTTCGGCCACGCGCTGCAGCACGGCCTTCATCAGTCGGTCACGCCGGCCGCGACAAACAGCGGCTTGCCGACCGGGCCGGCCAGGAAACTGACGAACTGCTGGGCCACATCCTGCTGTTTGCCGGAAGCCAGCGGCGCGGCGGTGTACGACGTGTAGTTCTGCACTTCGGCCGGAACCGGGCCGACGAACTTCAGGCCCTTGTCCCTGTATAGAAGAATCTCGGTCATCGCACCGAAACCGATCTCGCGGCCCTTGCCCTTGAGCACGTGCTCCATCACCGAGGCGCCGTCGGGATAACGCGTGGTTTTGCTTTCCACCTGCGCATACACGTCCATCTTCCTGAGCAGGCCCTCCAGGTACAAGCCGGTGGAGGCGCGGTTGAACACCAGCGAGTCGGCGGCCAGCACCGAGCGTTTGAGTGCCTCGGCATTGGCGATGTCGGGCACCGGTGCGCCTTCGCGCACAGCCACACCCATCCCGACACGGCCGACGTTGGCGCGTGTTTCCGCCAGCTTGCTGGCCGCGGCAAATTCGCCGATGACGGCGGGCGGCGCGATCACCACGTCAAACGCCGGGTTGCCGTCCATGCGCTTTTTCAGCTCGGGCGCGGTGTTGAAGGTGATTTTGGCGGTGTGGCCGGTCTGCTTTTCAAAAGCTGCCGCTGCCGCCTTGAGGCCGGGCTCGATGGCGCCGGCGCTCAGCACCTGGAGCTCCGCCGCCTGCGCGGCGGCGCTGAGCAGTGCGCAGGCAAGGACGCGGGCGGCAAGCGCAAGAGGGGGTCGTTTCATCAAGGCTCCTGGTCTCAGGGGTAGAAAGTCGGAAGGTCGGGGAAATTATCGGCGGCCGGAAGAGGGCGGCAGGCCATCAGATCAGGTCGGCCTCATCGTCGAAATGGGCTTCCACATCGGTGGGCAGCAGCTGGATGCTGGCGCGCAGGCCGGGCACGGCGCTCATCAGCGCCTGCTCAACGCTGGTGCGCACGGCCGCCGCGCGGCCCAGCGACCAGCTGGCCGGCATGTGCATGTGCATATCGACAAAGCGCCGCTGGCCGGCGCGGCGCGTGCTCAGGTGGTCAAAGCGGATGGTGGGGTGGCTGAAGCCTGCGAGTGTTTTCTGGATCTCGGTCAGCACTTCAGGCTCCACCGCCTCGTCCATCAGGCCCTGTGACGAGCGCCAGACCAGCCGGCCTCCCTCCCACAGGATATTCAGGGCCACGCCGATCGCCACCACGGCGTCCAGCCAAAGCCAGCCGGTCAACATGACAGCACCTATGCCGACCACCACGCCGGCTGAGGTCCAGACATCGGTCACGAGGTGCCTGGCGTCGGCCTCAAGCGCGATGGACCGATGCTGCCGGGCCGCGCGGAACATCGCCCAGGCCAGCAGGCCGTTGAGCGCCGAGCTGCCCACCGACAACGCCAGGCCCCAGCCAAGCTGCTGCAGCGGCCGAGGGTCCAGCATGCGGTGCACGGCAGCCCAGATGATGGCCAGCGCCGCGCCGACGATCAGCGCACCCTCGAAGCCGGACGAAAAATACTCGGCCTTGTGGTGGCCGTAGGGGTGGTCGTCGTCGGCAGGGCGCTGCGCAATCGTGACCATGGCCAGGCCAAAGAGGGCGCTGGCCAGGTTGACGAAAGACTCCATGGCGTCAGACAGCAGGCCGACCGAATCCGTGATGTACCAGGCCGCCGTTTTGAGGACGATGGTGGCTGCGGCCACGGCGACGGAAGTGCGCAGCAGCCGCTGCGGCGTCAGGGATTGCCAGGCGGGAAAATTCATCTGTGCATTGTGAGGTATGGGGGCATGCCGGGTAACAAACCGGAGAAGGATGGCGGGGTGGTAAGACTTGCCTGGCGAATCGTAACTAAAGGTAATGGATAATCCGCCCAAAGAGGTCTTCATGAAACATCGCTATCTGACAGCCTTGGCCGGACTGATGCTTGCAGCCGTGCAAGCCGCCGCACAAACCCGGCCGGAACCTGCCGCGGGTGCTCCGGCCACCCCGGCAGCGGCGCCGGCGCCTGCCGTCGAGGCATCGGCCATCCCCGCTTCTGTACCCTTGCCCCCGCCTCCACCCGCCCCGGGGCAGGCCGGCTTTCTGAAAACCCTGCGCGGTGATGTCAAGCTGCTGGAGGCCGGCGGCGCAGCGCGGCCGGCAAAGGCCGGAGACCCCGTGTTGCCCGCCGGCCGCATCGTCACAGGCGCCGACTCCGCCGCCAGCCTGGTACTGCGCGACGGCACCACGGTGGTGGTGGGTCCGGCTTCGCAACTGGACATCAAGGGTTTCAGCTTTGATGCCACCACACAAGAGGGCGGCCTGCTGCTCTCCCTGCTGCAAGGTTCGCTGCGCATGATGAGCGGCCTGGTGGGCAAGGCCCATCCCGAGACCGTGCGCATCGAGACCAAGACCGCTTTCATCGGCATTCGCGGCACCGACTTCATCGTGCAGGCGGACCCACAGCCATGAGAATCCATTTCCCCCTTCTCTCCGCCATTCTCCTGAGCACGCTGCTGGCGGCTTGTTCCACCGGCACCCGTGTTGTGCTGCTGCCGCAGGAGGGCGGTACGCCGTCCGCCGTGGTGGTGCGCGCCAGGGAAGGCGCAGGCGGCGAAGCGGTGCTGTCCGTGCCTTTCCAGCGTGCCACGGCAGCGCGGGGTTCAACGGGTGCCCCCAGGGTGGACCAGGCTGATCCGGCCAAGGTTCGCGCCGATAACGCTGCGCTGTATGACATGGCGCCGCCCAGGGGCAAGCGTTACACCGTGTACTTTGATGCGGGCGGCACGGTGCTGACGGCCGAGTCGCAGAAAATCATGGAAGACGTGCTCGCCGATGCGCTGGCCCGAAGTGGCGGCGACATCGTGATCACCGGCCATACCGACACTGTGGGCGCCGGAGCCAGCAACGACGTGCTGTCGGCCCAGCGGGCGCAGCAGGTGCGCCAGATACTGATCGACCGCCAGTTTCCGGCAGAGCGTATCGAAGCGGCGGGCCGGGGCGAGCGCGACCTGGCCGTGCCTACCGCTGACGAAGTGGAAGAACCGCGCAACCGGCGCGTGGCCATCGAGGTTCGGTAACAAGATGACTGGTATGCAGGTTAAATGCCTGTAGACCAATAGGGGTAAGCGCAAGCAGCTATTAAAATAGTAGCGTTCGGTCGCCGCCCCGAGTCTGCGGAAAGCGCCCCGGGCCGCAGTTCAGGCCAGCGTGACCCTGGCAAACTTGCGTTTGCCCACCTGCACCACATACGTTCCGCTGTTCAGCTTGAGCGCCTTGTCGCTCACCACGCTGGAGTCAATCCGCACGCCGCCGCCTTCAATCAGGCGCGTGGCTTCGCTGCCCGAGGGCGCGAGGCCGGCCGCCTTGAGCAGCGCGCCTATCCCCATCGGCGAACCGGACAGCGACACCTCGGGAATCTCATCCGGCACGCCGCCCTTGCTGCGGTTGATGAAATCCTGCTCGGCGGCGTCGGCTGCGGCAGCGGAATGAAAGCGCGCAGTGATTTCCTTGGCCAGCGCCACTTTGGCGTCCTTGGGGTTGCGCCCGCCGTCCACTTCGGCCTTCAGCGCTGCGATGTCGGCCTCGCTCTTGAACGACAGCAGTGTGTACCACTTCCACATCAGCACATCGGAGATCGACAGCACCTTGGCGAACATGGTGTTGGCGTCTTCGCTGATGCCGATGTAGTTGTTCTTGCTCTTGGACATCTTCTCGATGCCGTCCAGGCCTTCGAGCAGCGGCATGGTCAAAATGCACTGCGGCTCCTGGCCGTATTCCTGCTGCAGGTGCCGGCCCATCAGCAGGTTGAACTTCTGGTCGGTGCCGCCGAGTTCCAGGTCGCTCCTGAGCGCGACCGAGTCGTAGCCCTGCATCAGCGGGTACAAAAACTCATGCACGCTAATAGGCGTGCCGGCCTTGAAACGGTCGTTGAAGTCGTTGCGCTCCATCATGCGGGCCACGGTGTAATGAGAAGCCAGCTTGATCATGCCGGTGGCGCCCAGCGGTTCGCTCCATTCGCTGTTGTAGCGCAGCTCGGTTTTGGCGGGGTCCAGGATCTTGTCGGCCTGGGCGCGGTAGGTTTCGGCGTTGACCTTGATCTGCTCGGGCGTGAGCGGGGGCCGTGTGGTGTTGCGCCCGGACGGGTCGCCGATCAGGCTGGTGAAGTCGCCTATAAGAAAAATGACTGTATGGCCCAGATCCTGGAGCTGACGCATTTTGTTCAGCACCACGGTATGTCCGACATGAATGTCAGGCGCCGTCGGGTCCAGCCCCAGTTTGATGCGCAGCGGGACGCCCGTGGCCTCCGATTTGGCCAGTTTTTGTATCCAATCGTTTTCCGGGATCAGCTCATCGCAGCCGCGCAGGGACACCGCCAGGGCCTCCCTGACGCGGTCGGTGACGGGAAATTTTGTAACAAGCTCTTGATTCATAAGGGTTTTTCACATGTCGGGGAATTGTCCGACAGATATACTGGCGGCTCTCCTGCAGCGGCGGAGCCATTTTAGTTGGCCTGCAATTTGCTGATCAGGAAACTCATAACCGGATGGCTCCGGCCCCACCCCTGAATCCAGGGCTGGCCGCCAAAGCTCTCCACCTTTTATACAGCAGTCCGGTGCTCGCGCAGCGCCCGATGCACTTTTGTTGGGAATACTGCTTTGCCACTGCCATCTCCCTCCCAGATACTGCTGCCCATCGCCGACAGCCTCCGTCGCCATCCCAAACGGGTCACCGCCAGCCTTGCAGCACTGCTGCTGGGCACAGGTGTCACAGCATTCGGCGTTGCGCCCCTGGCACCCGATGCGGCCAACCTGCCGGTCCGCCAGATACTCGAAGCGGTCGAGCCTTTGCCCACGCAGATACAGACCGATTCCCTCACCGATTTCCGTTTCAAGCTGTTCCGCACCGAAAGCACCCGCAGCAGCGATACCGCCGACACCCTGCTCAAGCGCCTGAACATCGACGACAGCGCCGCAGCCGCCTTTTTGCGCAGCGACGCCAATGCGCGCCTGCTGTTGTCGGGCCGTGCCGGAAAGAACGTAACCGCCGAAGCCAGCGACAGCCAGCAACTGCTCAAGCTCAGCATGCGCTGGCCCACTGACGACGAAACGATGTTCAAGCGCCTCGTGGTCGAGCGCGGCGCCGCCGGTTTCAGCTCGCGCATTGAAACCGCCCCGTATGTGGCTACTGCGCGCTTGTCCAGCGGCAGCATCCAGACGTCGCTGTTCGCCGCCACCGACGACGCCCGCATTCCCGATGGCGTAGCGGTGCAGATCGCCGAAATTTTCTCCAGTGACATCGATTTCCGCCGCGCACTGCGCAAGGGCGACCGCTTCAACGTGGTCTATGAAAGCCTGGAAGCCGACGGCGAGCCGCTGCGCACCGGTCGCGTGCTGTCGGCCGAGTTTGTCAACGCCGGCAAGGCCTACCAGGCCATGTGGTTCCAGCCTCCGGGCGTGGACGCCGCGGGCGTTGCCCACAGGGGCGGCTATTACACGCTCGACGGCCAGAGCCTGCGCCGCGCCTACCTGAGCTCGCCCGTCGAGTTCTCGCGCATCAGCAGCGGCTTTTCAATGCGCTTTCACCCCATCCTGCAAAAATGGCGCGCCCACCTGGGCACCGACTTCGCAGCAGCTACGGGAACACCTGCACGTACCGTCGGCGACGGCGTGGTGGAGTTTTCGGGTGTCCAGAACGGTTACGGCAACGTGGTGTTCGTTCGCCACCGCAACGGCCATGAAACTGTTTATGCCCACCTGAGCAAAATCATGGTGCAGCGCGGCCAGAACGTCAGCCAGGGCCAGACCATCGGTCTCGTCGGCTCCACCGGCTGGGCCACCGGCCCACACCTGCATTTCGAGTTCCGCGTCAACGGCACCCAGCAGGACCCGATGACGATCGCCAAGCAGAGCGAGACCATTCCCGTGTCTACGGCTGCCATGCCGGCATTCAGGGAGCTCTCGGCGGGCGTGAAGACTCAGCTGCAAGCGGCCGCCACCATCACGCAAACCCGCGCTGAGTAACTAGAGCCCCCACGTTCGCTCACTGCGTGTAGCTCTCTGCCCCCCGAGGGGGCGCTGCGCCTGCGGTCTGGCAAAGCCAGTCCCGCGGCCCCTGCTGGTAAAGGCGGGGCTTTCACATTCGCCCACTGCGGCAAAATAGGCCCATGCCT
Source organism: Polaromonas sp. P3_C2 (assembly GCF_056402675.1). Lineage (NCBI taxonomy): Bacteria > Pseudomonadati > Pseudomonadota > Betaproteobacteria > Burkholderiales > Comamonadaceae > Polaromonas > Polaromonas sp. P3_C2. Next base: position 9,983 of record NZ_JBFUGX010000025.1, read on the forward strand.
ACAACATCCGATCTCTTCATTGGCCTGATGTCAGGCACTTCGCTCGACGGTGCCGATGGCGTGCTGGTCGATCTTTCCGGTGGAAAATTGCGCGTGCTTGCTGCGGCCACCGAATCCTTTGATGGGCTGTTTCGCGCGGAGCTGCTGGCGCTGAATTCGCCCACGGACAACGAACTGCACCGGGCCGCCGTTGCTGCCAATCACATCGCGGCGGCGTATGCCAAAGTCGTCGCTGCGCTGCTTGTCCAGGCTGCTGCACAGGGGATCGTCGCCTCGCAGGTTCGCGCCATTGGCGCGCATGGCCAAACCGTGCGGCACCAGCCCCAAAGAACATCCCCCGACCCGGCGGGCGCAGGCTACACGCTCCAGCTCAACAACCCGGCTTTGCTGGCAGAGCTCACGGGCATCGACGTGGTGGCTGATCTTCGCAGCCGCGATGTGGCGGCCGGTGGCCAGGGCGCACCTCTGGTGCCGGCATTTCATCAGGGCGTTTTCGGCCAGGCGGACGTCACGGTGTCGGTGCTGAACCTGGGCGGAATTTCCAACCTCAGCGTGCTTCCGCCTGGCGCGTCGTCACCCGTGCTGGGTTTTGACTGCGGACCGGGCAACGCCCTGATGGATGCATGGTGCCTGCAACACACCGGTCAGTCTTATGACGCCAGCGGCGCCTGGGCGGCCACGGGCAAGCTGTTGCCGGACCTGCTGGCCAGCCTGCTTGACGAACCCTACTTTGCGCAACCGATTCCCAAAAGCACCGGCCGCGATCTTTTCAGCATGACCTGGCTGGCCGGCAAGCTCGCGCCCTTTTCCGCGGCGCGGCCACAAGACGTCCAGAACACCCTCGCTGAATTCACGGCAAGCGCCTGCGCGGCGGACGTCAACAGCCATGGAAAAGCCAGCAGCCTGCTGATCGTCTGCGGCGGCGGCGCGTTCAATACCCATCTTCTTGGGCGCCTGCAGGCCGGGTTGCCGCAGCTCAAGGTTGAGACTTCCGGCCAGCATGGTTTGCCACCTTTGCAGGTGGAGGCGGCGGCCTTTGCGTGGCTGGCACAGCAGGYGGTGTTGCGCAGGCCCGGTAATTTGCCAAGCGCGACGGGGGCAAAGGGGTTGCGGGTGCTGGGGGCGGTCTACCCCGCTTAGGCTGGGACGGATAGCGGTCGGTCTTGTTCCGGCGTTGCGCTTTCGTCTGAGGATTGCTGGCCGGGCTACCCCCGGCCAATCGCCCTCAGCAAAGAGCGCAAAGGCCGGAGCAAGAACCGGCCGATAAAAGCCTACCCCGCCAACTGCTTCCGCATCACCTCATGCCGGTGCCGGTAAGTCCCCAGCACCTCTTTGAACTGCTCACGCTGCGCACTGATGCCGGGCAGCTTTACCTTGGTCGTCTTGGCACCCAACAGGCCTTTTTCAGTCAAGGTAACCGTGAGGACATCACCGCCAAAACCGTTTTCATAGCCAAGGTTCTGAATGTCGTCCCACGAAAGTTCATCGGGCTTGCCAGGCAGCTGCAGGCCGCTGTATGTCACACCGACAGAGAGGGTGCCCTTGAGCTGAAACAGCACAGGGGGAAAGTAGCGCAGCACCAGCGCCTGCTCCATGTCATTGTCCGGCCCGTAGCGGTAAGCGAGGGTACGTTCATGGTCGGCGGCAAAACCCTGCTCGTAGGCCGACCACAGTCGTTGCTCAATCTGCGGCGCGGTCTGTATGTCGTCAGCCCAGTTGCGCAATGGTGGATCAGTCACGATGGCGCCGAAAGCGTCGGGCTTGACCAGGTGATGCACATTCTTCATGCGGTCCAGCATGGCCGGGTGCGAGTCAAACGGATGCGGCACGCTGGCTGTTCCCATGGCTTTCACGAATTTGGTAGAGGCGGCGTAGTGTGTCAGGCCCGAGGCCACAAACTGCGCAATGCCGAGTTGCTGGCCGTGCTGCCGGTCGTGCTCGAACAGTTCACGCTCGATTTCCGACCGGTAGCTTGCGTAGGCGGTAATCTTGATCAGCGATTCCACAATGGCCTGCGGCGAAACCAGCTTCGCGGCGGCGCGGTCGGCCTTGAATTCGCGCTCGCGGCTGTCACGCATCAGCGCGAATTCAAATATCACCCGGTACAGGTACATCAGGTGATAGACCGCAACCGTCAGACCACCGCCACGCATCAGGCCGAGGTAGTGGTCGTACTGCACAAGCTTGGGCCCAAGCCGGGCGCTGCTGGCGGCATCACCACCGCGAAAATGCGCGAGCTCATGGCCCAGCACGGCATCGGCCTGGGCACGGTCCAGCAGCCGCAGCAGCGGAAGGCTGACAAACAACGTGCGGCCGGTCAGCGCCTGGCCGGCCACGGTAAGCGGCGCTTCGGTGACAAAAAAATTGGTGTCAATGCCCGCCACGATCTGTTTGGGCGGCGCGGTCTTCAGGCGCGCGGCCAGAGCGCGTGTGTTGGCCCAAAGGCCCGGCGCGTCGCCGTCGCTGACCAGCTCCCCGTCAATGGTGTTTGCCATGGCGGGGCGCCGCAGCAGCCCGGCAATGGCAAAGAACACCGCGACAGCCACCACAAAGCCGATCAGCGCGATCAGCTTGATGTAATACACGTGAAAGAAGAATGCCGTCACCCAAAAGGACAGCCAGACAAGCATGGTGCCCTGCACCAGCATTTGCGCCGCGCTGGCCAGGCTCAGCAGGCGCCAGCCGGTCACAAAACTCAGGTACCGGGCCTTGCGGTTCCAGAAAGCCACGGCGCCCAGCAGCAGTTCCACCAGCAAGATGGCCACACCGCCGGCAATCGTCCATTTGGCGATGAGATGCGCTGCGTAAAACTGCCAGACTTCGGAGAACGGCTCGCAGAACATGTCCCTGTCCTGCACGAGGTCGGCGTTGGCGTCGGCACATATGCGGGAGACCGGGTTGTCACGGTAAAACTTCTTGGTGTGCGCCTTGCTTTCGGCGGACATGCTCGAGTCCTGGTCGACCTGCCGCTCTATCGACTGGATGATGGTGCGGTCGAGTTGCTGCTGTGCATGCCTGGCGAACAGCAAGGTTGAGCCCGGAACCAGAAACAGCGTCACCAGCGCGAGGGCCAGAACTTTCAGCAGGTCCTTCCTGATCCTGCTGCTCACCGTATTGCCGTCTTCTCCACTGCCTGCCATGCTCCGCTCCCTGTTTTTTAGTCATTAACCGCTTTGCTCGAGTGGCTAATATACCGGCCCTCGCCTGCTTTCCAAGGCGGGCGAAGCGAGCGCTGAGCGGTCACACCGGCCAGACCACGCCCTTGTCGTTCAGGATGGCATCGAGCGGAATGTCGTGCGGCTCGGGCTCCATGTCGGGCAGCCAGCCCTGGGTATAGCCCAGGCCCACTGTGAAAGGCCGTGGTTGCAGCGTGGCCAGCGTGCGGTCGTAAAAGCCCCCGCCATAGCCCAGCCGATAGCCCCCGGGGCCGTAACCTACGCAGGGCACGAACAGCAGGGTGGGAATAATCACCTCTGTATCTTTTGGTTTCGGAATGCCGTAGGCGTCTTCTTCCATGGGGCAGCCCGGGTACCAGGCATGGAAAGTCAATGTCTTGTGCAGCTTGTTGACCACCGGCAGACCGATCTTGCGCGGCGACCGCGCTGCTATGCTTTCAGTAGCTAGTTGCGCACGTTCCACCTGGTCCAGCGCCGGATTTGATGACGAATCCTGGCTCAAAATGGCATCTTCCTGCCAGCGGTACAGCGCAGGCAGCGGATCGAACTCGCCCTTGATGGGCCAATACGCGCCAATCACCTCGTGCGTGGAACCTACCAGCCAGATGCGCATCACACGCTGCAGCAGGTCAGCCCGCACCAGGCGGTCAGGCATGTTCAGTCGCGCTTCCACCAGCGCCTTGCGTATGCTTAATTTGTCCATAATGTCCCGATGCTATACAAATTTCTTAACGGCCCGGTACGTGCGGCCTCCCTGCCCGCCATTATTTCCGCGATTGCCTCCCTGACGCTGCTCGTCCCTGCAACCGCCCAAACCACCCTTCCCGCAAGCGCCAGCGCAGCCGACAACGTGATTGTGGAGATGAACAAGGCTTTCAAACGCGGCGACAAGGGCCGGCTGGCACAACTGCTGCCCCAGGCCCGGGGCCACGCGCTTGAGCCCTGGGCGGCCTACTGGGAACTCAAGACGCGACTGGGCGAAGCCAGTGCGCAAGAGGTGCAGGATTTTTTCGGCCGTTACGCCGGCACCTACCAGGAAGACCGGCTGCGCAACGACTGGCTGCTGCTGCTGGGCCAGCGCCGCGACTGGGCCGGCTTTGCCGCTGAATACCCCAACTACCGGATGAACGATGACAAGGAAGTGCGTTGCTACGCACTGCTGGTCGAACACCTCAAAAATCCGGTGGCTGATGCGCGCCTGGCCGACGAAGTGAAAAAGAACTGGTATGCACAGCGCGAGGCAGACGACGGCTGCAACTCGGCCGCCGAGCGGCTGGTTGGCACCAAAAACCTCACAGCGCAGGACGTCTGGATCAAGGCCCGCCTGGCCACCGAGGCCAACCGGCCACGCGCAGCGACCAGTGCGGTGCAGATCATTGCGCCCGACGCCGTCGGCATGGTCAATGAACTGAATGCCAGCCCCATCAGGTTCCTGGCGGGCAAACACCTCGCGCTCAGCAAGGCGCGGCGCGAAATCGTCACGCTGGCGCTGATCAAGATGGCGATCAGCGACACGGACGGAGCGGCATCCCAAATGGAAAACAAATGGGGCATGCAGCTGAATACCGAAGAGCGCAACTGGGTCTGGGGTGTGATCGGCAGGCAGGCCGCCACCCGCCTGGGCACCACGCCTGCAGGCGACGCGCTGCAGTACTTTTCTAAGGTCACCAAGGACACCGACCTCAGCGATGACATGCTGGGCTGGAAAGTCCGGGCCGCATTGCGCGCAGGGACACAGCCCAACTGGACGCTCGTGCTGGCAGCCGTCAACGCCATGAGCGACGACGCGCGCAAGGAACCTACCTGGAGCTACTGGAAAGCGCGCGCGCTGCTGGCCACCGCGCCGCCTGACGCAGCGCCCAAAGGCCCGATCGTCGTCGCGACCACACCCGGCGTAACGCAAACCATCAGCACCGGCATCACCATTGCGCCGCAGCGAGCCGAAGCCCTGGCCTTGCTGCAGTCCTTCGCGTCGGCCCGTGGTTTTTACGAGCAGCTCGCGCTGGAAGAGCTGGGCCAGAAGATCACGGTGCCGGCCAGACCAGCGCCGCTGACGGCCGAGGAAAAAGAAACTGCACGGCTGAACCCGGGCCTGAACCGCGCCGCTTATGCCATCGCCGTCGGCCTGCGCCCCGAAGGCACGCGCGAGTGGAACTACAGCACCAACCTGCACAAGCGCGGTGGCATGGCTGACCGCGACCTGCTGGCGGCCGCCCAGTTCGCCTGCGACCGGCAGATCTGGGACCGCTGCATCAACAC
>NZ_JBFUGX010000026.1:0-15099 GCF_056402675.1 Polaromonas sp. P3_C2
GGATCTGCATCGAGATTTCGGGCGTCAAAAAGAGCTTGTCGCCGTTGACGGGCGAGGCGAACTTCACACCTTCTTCCGAAATCTTGCGCATTTCGCCCAGCGACCAGACCTGGAAACCGCCGCTGTCGGTGAGGATGGGCTTGTTCCAGCTTTCAAACTTGTGCAGGCCGCCGAACTGCTGCATCACGTCGAGGCCTGGGCGCATCCAGAGGTGAAAGGTGTTGCCCAGGATGATTTGCGCGCCCATGTCGTGCAGTGACTGCGGCATCACGCCTTTGACCGTGCCATAGGTGCCGACGGGCATGAAGATGGGGGTTTGCACCACACCGTGGTTGAGCGTCAGTTTGCCGCGCCGGGCGTAGGAACCGAGGTAGGCGCCGGCGCCTTCGCCAGCCGGAGCATCGGTCTTCAGAACTTCAAATTCGAGCATCTTGGGATTGTCGCAGGTGTACGCGGGGAGATTCAGGCACCCTCAGGTGTTCCCCAGAGGGGTTTTACGGGTCAGCAGCATGGCATCGCCATAGCTGAAAAAGCGGTATCGCCCGGCAATCGCATGCCGGTACAGCGCCATGATGTGTTCGTAGCCTGAAAACGCGCTGACCAGCATCATCAGCGTGCTTTTGGGCAGGTGAAAGTTGGTCAGCAGCAGGTCTACCACGGCAAATTCAAAGCCCGGGGTGATGAAGATGTTGGTGTCGTTGCAGTCGGGACCGAATTTGGCGTGCGACTCCAGCGCCCGCACGGTGGTGGTGCCCACGGCCACCACGCGGCCGCCACGCGCCTTGCAGGCGGCGATGGCCTGTTGCGTCGCTACGGGAATCTCAAAACGTTCGAAATGCATGGTGTGGTCGGCAATGTTTTCGGCCTTGACGGGCTGGAAAGTGCCGGCACCCACATGCAGCGTCACGCTGGCGCGCCGGATGCCACGCGCTTCGAGCTGCGCCAATATGGCTTCATCGAAATGCAGTGCCGCGGTGGGCGCGGCYACGGCGCCCGGGTTTTTGGCAAACACCGTCTGGTAGCGCTGCTCGTCGTCCGCGGAGTCGGTATGGGTAATGTAGGGCGGCAGYGGTACGTGGCCGTGCTGCGCCATCAGCGCATACGGGTCGCTGCTCAGGCGGAAGCGGTAAAGTGGCCCGCTTTCCTCGGGCCAGCGGCCCAGCAGCGTGGCGGTGAAGCCACCGTCCATTTGCAGCACCGCGCCCGGCAGGGGCTTTTTGCTGACCTTCATGTGGGCGGCGACTTCATGGCCGGCATCCGCGTGGGGCGACAGCACGCGTTCGATCAGCAGTTCCAGTTTGCCGCCGCTGGCTTTCTGGCCGAAGAGCCGGGCTTTGACGACTTTGGTGTCGTTGAACACCAGCAGGTCGCCCGGCAGCAGCAGGCCGGGGAGTTCGGTGAACCGTCGGTCCACTGGCAGGTCTTCACGCCCGTCAAGCAGGCGCGAGCCGCTGCGCTGGGCGGCAGGGTTTTGGGCAATGAGTTCTTCGGGCAGCGTGAAATCAAAATCGCTGAGGGTGAAATGGGTGCTCATGAAGGCACAATTGTCCCATGTCGCCTCCTGGTGCCTCCGTCCGAAAAACTGTCCCGCCTGAGGCCGCGGCCGGGAACACGGCCGCGCCTCAGGCCAAGGCTGAAAAAGCCTCGCCCAAATCACCCGCGCAAAAAGCGCTCGAGAAGCTGGGCCTGCGCCGCGACATCGATCTGGCCTTGCACCTGCCCCTGCGCTACGAGGATGAAACCCGCATCGTGCGGCTGGCGGACGCGCGCGACGGCGATCTGGTGCAAATCGAAGGCCAGGTGACGCACAGCGAGATCGCCTTTCGCCCGCGCCGGCAGCTGCGGGTGACGGTAGACGACGGCAGCGACACCTGCGTGCTGCGCTTCATCAATTTTTACCCGGCCCACCAGAAAACGCTGAGCACAGGCGCCCATGTTCGGGTGCGGGGTGAAATCCGCGGCGGCTTTCTCAGCCGTGAAATGATCCACCCCAGCTTCAGGCTGGCCGGCGGCGAGCTGCCCGGCGCGCTGACGCCGGTGTATCCCACCGTGGCCGGACTGCCGCAAACCTACCTGCGCAAAGCCGTGCTCAGCGGCCTGGCGCGGGCTGATCTCCGCGAGACCTTTCCGCCTGAAGTTTTAGGTGAAAACAGGCTGCAGCCCTTATGGGGCCTGCGCGAGGCGCTACAGTTTTTGCATCACCCCACGCCAGATGTCTCGCTGGCCACACTGGAAGACCGCAGCCATCCGGCCTGGCAGCGGCTCAAGGCCGAAGAGCTGCTGGCCCAGCAGCTGTCGCAGCTGCAGGCCCGGCGCATACGCGCAGCCATGCGCGCACCTTCGCTGGCGGGCCCACCCGTGCGCGGCACGCAGTGCACGCTGCATGACCAATTGCTGGAGCGCCTGCCTTTCCGGCTGACCGCCGCGCAGCAGCGCGTGTGCAACGAGATTGAGGCGGACCTGAAAAAAAGCATCCCCATGCACCGCCTGTTACAGGGCGACGTGGGCGCCGGCAAAACGGTGGTGGCGGCACTGGCCGCGGCACGCTGCATCGACGCGGGCTGGCAATGTGCGCTGATGGCGCCTACGGAAATCCTGGCCGAGCAGCATTTCAGCAAACTGATCGGCTGRCTGGAGCCGCTGGGCATCAAGACCGCCTGGCTGACCGGCAGCCAGAAAACAAAAGAGCGGCGCGAGATGCTGGCGTTGATCGAGAGCGGGGAGGCCGGCCTGGTCATAGGCACGCACGCTGTGATCCAGGACAAGGTGAAGTTCAAAAACCTGGCGCTCGCCATCATCGACGAGCAGCACCGCTTTGGCGTGGCGCAGCGGCTGGCCCTGCGCAGCAAAATGACTGAAGGTGGGCAGGAACCCCATCTTTTGATGATGACTGCTACACCGATTCCGCGCACGCTGGCGATGAGTTATTACGCCGACCTTGACGTCTCCACCATCGACGAGCTGCCGCCCGGCCGCACGCCCATCGTGACCAAGGTGGTGAGCGACGCACGGCGTGATGAAGTGATCACGCGCATACGCGGGCAGCTGGCGGAAGGGCGGCAGATTTACTGGGTCTGCCCACTGATCGAGGAAAGCGAGTCCATCGACCTGGTCAATGCCACGCAAACGCATGAAGCATTGAGTGCAGCCTTGCCCGGTGTCGCTGTAGGACTGCTGCACTCTCGCATGCCGGTTGCAGAAAAGAAGGCCGTCATGAGCCAGTTCACCGCCGGGAAAATGGGCGTGCTGGTGAGTACGACGGTGATCGAGGTGGGCGTTGACGTGCCCAATGCTTCGCTGATGGTGATCGAGCATGCCGAGCGCTTCGGCCTGAGCCAGTTGCACCAGTTACGCGGTCGGGTCGGGCGCGGCGCGGCTGCGTCGGCCTGCGTGCTGTTGTATTCGACCGGCGAAGCGTCCCGGCTCGGCGAGATGGCGCGCGAACGCCTCAAAGCCATGGCGCAAACCAATGATGGCTTCGAAATCGCCCGGCGCGACCTGGAAATCCGCGGGCCCGGCGAATTCCTGGGGGCGCGGCAGTCGGGGGCGCCGCTGCTGCGGTTTGCCGACCTCGAGACCGATGCCGCGCTGCTGGCCTGGGCACGCGAGCGGGCGCCGCTGATGCTGGACCGGCATACGGAACTGGCTCACCGGCACATCCTGCGCTGGCTGGGTGGCAAAGCCGATTACCTGAAGGCCTAAGCAACATCCGGCGATGCAGCGATTGAGAAAAGCAGCACAATAAGCCCATGACGCTGACCGAACTCAAATACATCGTCGCTGTTGCCCGGGAAAAGCATTTCGGCAAGGGCGCCGACGCCTGTCACGTCTCGCAGCCCACACTCAGCGTGGCCATCAAGAAGCTGGAGGAAGAGCTGCAGGTCAAGCTTTTTGAGCGTAACGCCAACGAAATCACCGTGACGCCTCTGGGCGAAGAAATCGTGCGCCAGGCCCAGAGCGTGCTGGAGCAAGYCGACAACATCCGTGAAATTGCCAAGCGCGGCAAAGACCCGCTGGCCGGTGCGCTGCGGCTGGGCGTGATCTACACGATTGGCCCCTACCTGTTGCCTGACCTGGTGCGCCAGGCGATTGCGCATACGCCGCAGATGCCGCTGATGCTGCAGGAAAACTTCACCGTCAAGTTGCTGGAAGAGTTGCGTACCGGTGAAATTGACTGCGCCATCCTGGCCGAGCCCTTTCCCGACACCAACCTGGCCATTGCGCCGCTGTATGACGAGCCTTTCATGGCGGCGGTGCCCAGCGCCCATGCGCTGGCGTCACGCAAGAGCGTGACGGCTGAGGAGCTCAAGAAGGAAACCATGCTGCTGCTGGGGACCGGCCATTGCTTTCGCGACCACGTGCTCGAGGTTTGCCCCGAATTTGCACGCTTTTCCAGCAGCGCCGAAGGCATCAGCAAAAGCTTTGAAGGTTCGTCGCTGGAAACCATCAAGCATATGGTGGCGGCGGGCATGGGCATCACGCTGGTTCCCCGCCTGGGCGTGCCCAAGGAGGCGCTGGCCGAGCAGGCCGCAACTGCCAGGAAACCCGCCAAGGGGAAAACGGCCGCAAGCCGCAGCAAGGTGGCAGCAGAGCAACCCTCGTTCATCAAATACCTGCCCTTCGCAGGCGATGTGCCGAGCCGGCGCGTGGTGCTGGCGTGGCGCCGCAGCTTTACCCGGTACGAAGCGATCGCTGCGCTGCGCAATGCCATTTATGCGTGCGAGCTGCCCGGCGTCAATCGCCTGTCGTGAACGCCGTCTATGGCCGGCATTGAGCCCGGCTGTTGCAGCCCCTTCCCTGATTTCGTAAAGTTGTCCCAGAATCTTTAAAAAGGAAACACCATGGCCAAAACATCGACCAAGCCCGCAGGAAAACCCGCACCCTCCATCAATATCGGCATCAATGAAAAAGACCGCGCAGCGATCGCCAAGGGCCTGAGCCGCCTGCTGGCCGACACCTACACGTTGTACTTGACCACACATAACTTCCACTGGAACGTGACGGGGCCGATGTTCAACACGCTGCACCTGATGTTCATGACGCAGTACACCGAATTGTGGGCAGCCGTCGATCCGGTGGCGGAGCGTATCCGCTCCCTGGGCCATCCCGCGCCGGGCTCCTACGCCCAGTTCAGCAAGCTGGCATCGATTMCCGATGTGCCTTTGGTGCCGCCCAAGGCGCTGGAAATGGTGCGCATCCTGGTGCAGGGCCATGAGGCCGTCGCACGCACGGCGCGCGAATTGTTTCCACTGGCCGACAAGGCCAGCGACGAGCCGACGGCCGACTTGCTGACGCAGCGCCTGACAGTGCACGAGCAGACCGCCTGGATGCTGCGCTCCTTGCTCGAAGAGTAAGGTGCCGCCTGGCTTGTTGAAACAAAAACTCGACTTCTATTTGCAGTTGATCCGCTGGAATCGCCCGGCGGGCTGGTTGCTGCTGCTGTGGCCCACCCTGTCGGCGCTCTGGGTGGCTTCGCACGGCTTTCCGGGCTGGCACCTTGTGGTCGTGTTCAGCTTGGGCACTTTCCTCATGCGCAGTGCCGGCTGCTGTGTCAACGATGTGGCCGACCGTGATTTTGACCGGCATGTCAAACGCACGGCGCAGCGGCCCGTGACCAGCGGCGCCCTTTCTGTCAGAGAGGCCCTGATTCTCGGCGCCGTGCTGGCTTTGCTGGCTTTCGGGCTGGTACTCACCACCAATGTCGTCACCATTGCCTGGTCATTCGCCGCGCTGGCGGTCACGCTGGTCTATCCGTATGCCAAGCGTTATGTCTCCATGCCGCAGGCGGTGCTGGGGGTCGCTTTCAGCTTTGGCATTCCGATGGCGTTTGCCGCCGTGCAGTCGCGCGTTCCGCTGCTGGCCTGGGTACTGTTGCTGGGCAACCTGTTCTGGGTGATTGCCTACGACACGGAATACGCCATGGTCGACCGTGACGACGACTTGAAGATCGGCATGAAAACGTCGGCCATCACGCTGGGGCGGTTCGATGTGGCGGGTGTCATGCTCAGTTACCTGATTTTTCTGTTAATTTGGGCTGTAACCCTTATGGATATTGCGCAAGCAGCTATTTATTTAATAGCAATTGCGGTGGCGCTCGGGCAGGCGCTGTGGCACGGCTGGCTGATCCGCAAGCGCGAGCGCGATGACTGTTTCAAGGCGTTTCGGCTCAACCATTGGCTGGGCTTTACGGTATTTGCGGGAATTGCGCTGTCGTACCTGGGCCGTTGAGCCTGCGCCGAAACAGACGGCCATAAAAAAGCCCGCATCTGCGGGCTTTTTCAATTCCTGACGCCTGATCAAGGGCTCAGCGGAACTTCATCCGCGAATTACACCGATTTTTTGGCTTTTGCCTTGGCCTTGTGCTTGACCTTGTGTTTGGCTTTTGCCTTGGCTTTTGTGGGCGCGGCGGCTTTTTCGGCTGGTGCGGCGGCAGGGGCTGCTGCGGGTGCGGCGGCCTGGGCCGCTGCTGGCGTGGAGATCACGGCCAGGGGCATGGCGAGGACGGCTGCGCTGATGAGGGTGGACAGTAATTTGTTCATGGGGAAGCTCCGGATGTTGGAAAAGTTATGGTGCGGGTGTTGCCGGGTGAACTGTCCACGAAGGACCAGGGCAGCCGTGACAGACGCTCTTCTTCAACGTCTTCCCTCGCAAGGCGGTTGACTTGCCCGGCCGCGGTCATCCGCAAATCCCATGGCCACGTGCCGCCACGGCAGAAGAATCATATTGCTATTAATTCAAGGGCTTAAGAGGCAAAGTTCATCACCAGAAGACACCTGCGGGTCAACCGCGGCAACAATGAGTTTGCCCGGGGTTCAGTTCACGTCAACGGTATCGAGAGCTTCTGGCGCTATGCCAAGCGACGTCTGGTGCAGTTCAGCGGTGCACACAGGCATACCTTCTACCTGCACTTGAAGGAAACCGGGTTCAGGTCGAACCAACGCCACMGCAGCCTGTACAAGTCGCTGCTATCCTTGCCGGGAAACAATCCTCTTTAACGGGATTTTTGCTTCTCAAGCCCCCGATTGATGGCGATCGGTGCGCTTTCACGCTCGGTTGAGCCGCCAGAGCCTGGGGATTTGCCCGCTCGTCAGAACTGTTTCGATTCGCCACCAGCCAGAAGTCCCCAGCCCCCGGCATCGCCAGATAGCTCAAAATACCCTCCATGACCTTCGATGCAGCCAACCCCCCCCGTTTCTGGTCCGACCTGAAAAGCCCTGACTTTTCGCGTCTGGACCTGGCCCGCTGTATTGCGGTGCTGCCGGTGGCCGCGGTGGAGCAGCACGGCCCGCACCTGCCGCTTAATGTGGATGCGACGTTGGTGGAAGGTGTGATTGCAGCCGCCTTGCCGCATTTACCCCCAACGCAGCCGGTGCTGTTTTTGCCCACGCAGGCGGTGGGCTTTAGCCCCGAGCACGATCGCTTTGCCGGCACGCTCACGCTAAAAGCCGAGACCGTGATCCGGCTCTGGACTGAGCTGGCCGAATCCGTTGCGCAAACGGGKGTCAAGAAATTGGTGCTGCTCAATTCGCACGGCGGCCAGGTTGGCCTGCTGGATGTGGTGGCGCGCGACCTGCGAGCCCGGCTGGGCATGCTGGTCTACAGCGTGAACTGGTTCAACCTGCCGCTCACAGGTGAGGATGGCAAGTCCGTGAATGATTTGTTCAGTGCCGAAGAGCACCGCTTCGGCATCCACGCCGGCGAGATCGAAACCTCCATGATGCTGGCGCTCAAGCCGGATCAGGTCGACATGGCCAAGGCGCAGAACTTTCACTCCACTTCACAGGACAGGGCTGCGAAGTACAGCATCCTGGGTGACGGCCGCAGCGCCAAGCTGGCCTGGCAGATGCAGGACTACAACCCGCAAGGCGCCGTTGGCAATGCCGCTGTGGCCACAGCGGAAAAGGGCCGTGCCTTGCTGGGTGCTGCGGGCCGCAGCCTGGCGCGGCTGCTGGCGGAGATCGACCAGTTGCCGGCCGATACGCTGAGCGATAGAACCGCGTTCTAGGCTTTTGCAAGCAGGCATTTAGCGCAGGATCACGGTCTGGCGCTTCCACGCGGCGTCCTGCGAGCGGGCAAAGGCCGCCAGCGTTCCCGGGTCACCGGCCTGTTTCTCGGCCGTCAAGCTGTCCATGCGCGCCACCTCGAAACTGCGGCGCAGGCGCCCGGCAATGCGGGTCTCGCGGGCCAGCAGCATGTGAGGCGTACCGCGCACCCAGCCGGCAAATTCCACATAGCCCAACTCGGGGCCATTGCTGGCGGGCGGCAGCACCTCAATCGTCCATTGCCCGGATCTTTTGCGAAACACCCACAGCTCGCGCCAGGTGTCCAGCGGCTGCACCGCGAGCGCCAGGGCCTGGCCATCCGGGTGGGCGCTGGCGGACGCGGTCCACACGATGCCGTAGGTGCAGCGCCTGGCCACGGCCTCCTTGCCGGGTTTGCCGTCGGCCTTGTTTTCGTACAGCGCCACGCAGGTTTCGCCGGCCTGGCCCGTCTCGGTGGCTACCGTCAGTCTGGCGAAGCGGGGTAGCGCGGTTTCAGCGCCCCATCGTGAGGCGCCCACTCGAATCGCCGCGTCGTTGTAGTCCTGCCTGTCGTTGTCCGTCAGCTCCAGCTTGTTCACCGCTGCGAGTTCCGCCAGGGCGCGCTGGGCGGCTGCCGTGGGTGCTTCGGCCCGGCGCGCCTGCTCAAACGCCAGGCTGGCGTGCACGCCGGCACGGCGCAGGCGCAAACGGTTTTTGCTGACTTCAGACAACTGGGCGAACTGCGCGGCGCTGACCTTGTCCAGCACTTCGGCGCGCCACTGGTCTTGCGTGAAGCGGTCCTGCGGATGCAGGTCGGGGCTCATGCAATCGGGGCGGGTCACAGCCAGTGCGGCGCGCGCGCGCTGCTCGGCGTCGGATGGCAGCGCCAGCACGCGGCGAAAGGCCTCGCCGTTGTAGCAAAGCTGCATGCTTCCGTTCTGCTCATAACCCTTGAAGTTCACGCCATAAAAGGTGGCCACTTCCATGTGCGCAGAGATCACGTCACTCGTGGCCTTGCCGTGCTTCATGGAGCCGCGACGCGCCAGGCGTTCGGCCATGGTGCCCAACGCATCAAAGGCTTCCGCGCCTATGGCGTCTGCCGGCGCGGCCTTGAGGTAAGCGGCCGTGTACGCAATGCCCAGGGCTTCAGCGCCCGGGCTTTCGCGGAGGAAGCGCACCACCGAGAGCAGCTGCGGCGCTTCCTCGGGCTGCAGCGAGACCGTGCGCACCTGGCTCACGTGGATGAAGCCTGCGCGTTCGCGCCTGTGGTCGTAGACCTGCAGGTAATCCATGCGCTGGCCGCGGATCTCGAGCGCGTCGCCTTGCCACAGGGCCGCCTGCTGTGCGGCCGAATCACGCGGCGCGGCGCGCAGGGTGGCCTGGTCCTGCGTCACGATGGCCAGGGTCAGAAGTGCGGTGGTGATCATTATTCGGCCTCTTCTTTGTCGTCGTGGTCTTGCGTGCCGGCGCCGCGCGGCGCTTGCGCCACGGTGCGGCCGGCTTTGGGCGCGCCGCCCAGCAGGCCCGCGCCCACAAAGCCGCCGCTGGTGGAGGGCGGGGCGATGATCACGGTGATCTTGTCGCTGAGTTTGTCGGCCATGGTCTTCTGGATCAGCAGCGGGTGGCGCGTGATCAGCACCCCTTCGCGCGCCATCTGCTCGCTGTTGATCTTGCCCACGCGGTCCAGCCGGTAGGCTTCGGCATCCGCCAGTTTCTGGCGCGAATCGGCTTCACCCGATGCCTCGATGCGCCGCGCCTGGGCGCTACCTTCGGCCGTGCGGATGCGCGACTGCTTGTCGGCTTCGGCTTCAAGTTGACGCTGCTCGATCTGCTTTTGCTTGAAGGGCAGGACATGTTTCATGGCTTCTTCCTGCGCTTTGGCTGCAATTACCTGTTCGCTGGCGGCGGCCTGCGCATTGGTTTCACGGCGTATTTTTTCGGCCATCGCGTCCAGCTCGGTTTCTTTCACGCGCTTTTCCTTCAGGGCCAACGTGTAGCGCATCTTTTCCGTGGCCAGCTCTTCGGCCAGCAGCTTGTCCATGCCCTGGCGGTAGTCCGCGGGCAGGTCCACTTTGCCCATTTGCACCGTGCGCAGCAGGATGCCGTCGGCCGCAAGCTTGGGTTTGAGTTCGGCTTCGATAAGCTGCTGGATTTCGGCACGCTTGCTCGAGAAAATTTCCCGCACGGTGTAGCGCGTGAAGGTCTTGTAGATCACGCCTTGCACGGCGGGCTGCACGATCTGGCCCGCGATGTCGTCGGGCAGGTTTTTCGACAGTGCGTTCACCTTGGTGGGATCCAGTGCATAACGCACCGTGATGTCCACTCCCAGCGACATGCCTTCAATCGACTGGAAGGGCGAGGGGCCGTCGGCCCGGCTGCTGCCTTCAGGGCGGTAGACCTGGTCGCGCAGCGAGAAAGTGCGCATCTCATGCAGAGCTGGCAGCAGCAGCAAGGAACCTTCGCGGAATTCGTCGACGCTGCCGGTCAGCTGGTTGGTGCGAATCGCCACGTCGCCGCGCRCCACCGACTCCATGGGAGGGTGCACCCACAGCAGGTAGCCGACCGCGCCCGCCGCGGCGGTGGCGATCATCAGGCCGCTGGCGCTGGCGGCGCGCTGCACCCCTGTGGCAGCGATACGGCGGGTGCCGCGCACCCCCCTGGAAAAGATGGCGCGGATGCGCAGGGAAATACGGCTAAGGCGTGGGTTCATGATGGGCTCCTCCGGTTGGTTTGGCGAGAGGCGCGGGTTGCGCTTTCTCTGGCCTCCATTGTTCGAATCGGGCCCGGAGCATTCAATGCGCCTGCGCGGTGTCTTTGCACGGTTTGGCGGCGGCAACCCTCCGCCAACGGAAGAAACACTCACACGGCCTGGCGCAGGCCACACCCATAATGGCGACACCCCATCCTCTTGAGGCCTCATGACCAAAATTGCCGTGATCGAAGACGACCTGCCCATGAGCAACCAGCTCAAGGGCTGGATTGAATCGGCCCGTCCGGGCATCCAGGTCGACCAATGGTTCAACCGCGACGACGCCGAGGCCGCCGTTGCCCGCGAAGGCTATGACGCGGTGGTGCTGGACATCGAACTGGGGCGCGAACGCCATGCCGGCGTGGCCATCATCAACGCCATCAACAAGCAGCGGCAGGGTACGCCCGTGCTGGTGGTGTCCGCCATGCCCGCTGCCATTTACCGCAGCATCATGAAAGCGCTGGACGCTTGGGACTACCTGCAAAAGACCACGTTTGAAGAAGCCGACTTCATCGAAACTTTCCTCGACATCCTGCGCACCGCCAAAACGAAGCCGGAAGGCAAGGCGCCCGCCGCAGACAGCCAGGAGCTGCAGCTGGACCCGCTGCGACAGAACACGGCTATCTGGCGCGGTCAGCGCGTGAACCTGCCGCTGACGGCGCAACGCATCCTGGCGGCGCTGCACGCGCGCCGCGGCGAGGTGGTGAGCTATGACGACCTGTACCAGGTGGTCAAGAGCGGCCGCAACCGCGACAACATCCGCAAGCACGTCAGCACGATTCGCGACGCGTTCAAGGAAATCGATGCGGCCTTTGACGGCATTGAAAACATCCCGATGCGAGGCTTTCGCTGGGCCGAGGCGGCGGAGCCCCCGCGCGGCAGAGGCAAGCCGTGAAGCTGCCCACACGCCTGGATGTCGAGCGCCTGCTGCCGGCGCGCGTACCCTTCGGGCTGCGCGTATTTTTTCGCGGCGCTTTTTTTCTGCTGGCATTGGCCACCGTCGCCCTGGCCATCGCCGTGTTGCAAGACGAAAAGGAGCGAAGCTACCGCAATTACCAGGACGGCTTTCGCAAAAACCAGGCGCAGATCGCCGCCAAGCTGCGCCATCCCACCGGCCAACTGGTGCTGCTCAACCCCACGGCCTACGAGCATGAGGTGACGCCGCTGCGCCCGCTGGTGTTGCCTTTTTCGGCCCTCGATTTTGACGATCGCAACAAGGCCCAGCAGGCAGTGGAGATGGCCGGCTGCCTGGTGCAATACCCCGACGCGGCGTCGATGTGCGTGGCCGTCGGCAACAACCCCTTTGCCGGCGGTTTTCTCTATGCCGTCGGCAGCTTCAACAGCGGGCCCCTGGTGTCGCACACCTCTGGAACGCTGGATTTAAGCCAGGCGCACCGCGCCCGCATCACGGTCGACATGCGCGGACAGCGCTACCGCTGGATCGCGCCTTTCCAGGCCATGCAGGCCACGGACGAGGGCCGCAACGCCTCGCCTTTTGCCAATGCCAGGGGGCGCCTGGTGGGGTTTTCGGACGACAACCCGATCACCCCAGCCAGCCGGCCCGTGCGCGACTTTCGCGGCTGGCTTTGGCAAGACAGCCGCTGCGTGGACGGCACGCTGGCGGCAGACCCGGATTGCGCCCGGCGTGCCTTTGTCAGCGTGCGCCTGCCGGTTGAGCTGTTTCGCGAGGCTCTGTTCYCCAAAGGGCCCGCGGGCATCGTCTGGCCGCCGGCCGATCTGGACCAGATCAAGGTGCAGGTGGAAATGCTGGCTCCCGGCGAGGGAAAGCCTCTGTTCGACAGCAATGCCGGGGGCGCCACTGCGCCTTTTTCGTGGTCTGAGCTGACCCCTTTGCTGCTGCCCGGCGAGAAGCTGCGCATCCGCAGGATGGGCAGCGCGGGTGTCAGCTCGGACGTCGTGTCGCTGTCCGGCGCGGAGACGACGGAGCGGTCCTCGCCCCTGATTGCGTGGTTGATACGCCGGCTGCAAGTGGACGGTTATGACGCACCCGTCACGAGCGCCGACATCATCAGCACACCACTCGGGCGTTATGAACTCTCGCTGACCGGTGACATTCGCAGCGTCAACAAGGCCCTCACGGCCGTGGCCACCCGCGTGTCCTGGTTTGTGGGCGGCATGCTGCTGGCCATCTTTGTGACCTGGCTGGCCATTGAGCTGCGGATCATCCGCCGCATCACCGAACTCACCCGCCGCGCGGCCACCGTGTCCAAGGGCGTGCGCGCCAGCGACAACCTGGCAACGGTTGACCTGGCCGACCTGCGTGGCGGCGACGAGCTGGGTGTGCTGGCCGGCGGCCTGCAAGACCTGCTGCAGCGCGTGAACGAAGACGTGCGCCGCGAGCAGATCCGGGTCGCCCAGGAAAAAGACACCTGGCACGCGGTAGGCCATGAAATCATGTCGCCCCTGCAATCGCTCATGGTGCTGCACGGAAGCGCCGACGACCCCGCGCACCGTTACATCAGCCGCATGCAGCAGGCCGTGCGCGTGCTCTACGGCAGCGCATCGCCCAGTGAAGCCTTTGAATCCACCGCGCTCAATGTGCAGACGCTGGATGCCAATGAGTTCCTGAGCCACGTGGCGCGCAACGCTGCGGCCGCGGGCATTCCCGGTGTGGCCTTTGATCCGCTGGTCCAGCCGGTCAGGGTGCGTGCCGACGAGTATTCGCTGGAAGATGTCGTGTCGCATGTGCTGCGCAATGCTGATCGCTACCGTTTGCCCGGCAGCCTGATCCGCATCACGCTGTCGCAGCAGGCACAGGAAGGCACCGCGCCCGAGGCGCTCATCACCATCAGCAACCTGGGCCCGCAGATCGAGGCCGGCCTGCTGGACAAGGTTTTCGAATACGGCGTGTCTGACCAGCCAGATACCGGCGCCGCGGGACAGCGCGGGCAGGGCCTGTTTGTCGCCAAAACCTATATGGCCAAGATGGGCGGCACCATCACCGCGCACAACCGGGACAGCGGCGTTTGCCTGGAGTTGCGCCTGCAGTGCGCTGTCGGCTGATCCCTGATTCCATTGCTAATTCGCTGCGAGAGTAGGCGCGCCGCCGCAGACAGTGCTTAGGGCCTGCCAATGCCATTTATGCAGATGCGTTGCGAGTCAAAAAGGCCTTGAGCAAGGCGCAAAACGCAGGCGGGGTAGACCCCGTCAAGGCTTTGCAACGCCGCGCAAGGCCTTTTTGAKCGCAACCCGGAGGGAATGGGGYGAAAACGGCGCCACTCGGCGTTGCGCTCCTCACCCAGACTCCCGGTCTGGGMKTCGTCGCGCGCCTTGATTGGCACCGTTTTCACCCCATTCGCATYTGCATAAATGGCATTGACAGGCCCTGGCACGGCAAGGCGGCGTAACGACCTATCGCGGCGAATTAGCAATGGAATAAAAATCAAAGCCCCCAGTGAGCGGTAACTCACTGGGGGCCTTGTCTTGCCAGGCGGACCGGTAAGCCCGCTGCCATGTAAGAAAGTATCTCGCGGGTAGGGCCGAATAATTTGCCTGATTTGCTGTTGAATTTCCCATAAACAGATAAAAAATCTGTAAAACGGCCAATTTCAGATAAATTACCTGAATGGACACTTTAGACCGGAAAATCCTTCAGGTTTTGCAGGCTGACGCGCGCACCAGCCTGCAAGACATCGGCCAGGCCGTCGGCCTGAGCCCCTCGCCCTGCTGGGGCCGCATCAAGAAGATGGAGGAGGCTGGGGTGATTGAGGGCTACACCGTGCGGCTCAATGCGCAGGCGCTGGGCCTGGGCGACACGGTGATGGTGCAGGTCACGCTCGACAGCCACTCCGACAACACGCTGGAGAAATTCGGTGAAACGCTGGCAGCCATTCCCGAAGTGATAGAGGCTTACCTGGTGTCCGGTGAATACGACTACCTGCTGCGCATTGCCGTGCACGACACCAAGGACTACGAGCGCCTGCTGCGCGAGCGGCTCTACAAGATCAAGGGCATACGCCACAGCAAATCCAGCTTTGTACTGCGCACGCTGAAGAAGGCCGACCTGCCGCTGCTGCCCGGCTGAGCCAGGCGAAGGTCAGCGCTGACAGTGGTCGGTGAGGCCGGCTGACAGCTGCGCGGACCTCACCCGCCCACACTGACGAATGCCCCGCACCATACAGGGCGCTGGCATTGCCGTCATTTCATCAGGGGGTTTTATGCAATCGATTGCCCGTCAACGCGTCTGGCATGTTCTGGCGTTGTGCGCGGCATGCGCCTGTACGCTGGCCGCGTGCGGCGACACGGCCCTGTTGCCGCCGGAGGCCGGGATGGGCGCCAATCCAACCCTGCCCAAACCCAACAAGACCC
>NZ_JBFUGX010000027.1:0-14756 GCF_056402675.1 Polaromonas sp. P3_C2
AGGTAGACAACAGGCGCTGGTAAGGGCTTTTGGTCCGCGTGGCATAGGCGATCGCCAGTGCGAACCCGATATTGATCAACGTGGCCGGCAGGGCCAGCTGCAGGGTGTTGCCTATGGTCTGCCACAGGTCGCGCGTCTGGAAGAAATGAATGTAGTTCTGCAGCACCCCGCCCTGCGCCGGCTGAAAGGACAGCAGCAGGCCGTAGGCGAAGGGGTAGACAAAAAACATGATCATCACCGCGGCCGCCGGCGCGACCAGCATCACGGCCGGGTCCAGCGGCGGGCGCGAACGGTTAACCGGCGAGGGCGTGGCAAATGTGGCCATCAGGACTCCTCCGCATAAACCAGAACCCGTTCCGGCGCCGCAACCAGCATCACGGTGTCGCCAGGCGAGACCACGCGCGCGGAACGCACGTAGAGCAAATCGTCGAATGCCGTCCTGACCTGGAGAAGCCATTCACGGCCGCCGTACTCCGCGGTTTCCACTGTCCCTGGGAATGCATGCGCGCCCTCACTGATCGCGATCTCGTCAGGCCGCACGGCCACCATCACGCCGGCGCCGTCAGTCAATGCTTGCATGGCCGTGCCCGCCAGACGCACGCCGCCTACACCTTCGACCGTGACATGGTCACCGCCTGAACGCAGCACGCGGGCCGGCAGAACATTGCGGTAGCCCATGAAGCGCGCCACATCCAGCGTGGCCGGCCGCGCGAACACCTCTTGCGGCGTGCCGACCTGCTGCACCACACCCAGCTTCATCACCACCACACGGTCAGCCATGGCGAGCGCCTCGTCCTGGTCGTGCGTCACATACACCGTGGAGCAGCCCTGAGCGCGATGGATACGGCGTATTTCAGAGCGCATTTCAATGCGCAGCTTGGCGTCCAGGTTGGACAGCGGCTCATCCATCAGGATCAGCGGCGGTTCGATGACGATGGCACGCGCGATAGCCACGCGCTGCTGCTGCCCGCCCGAGAGCTGCCCGGGCAGCTTGTCCGCGTGTCCCAGCAGTTGCACGGTGTCCAGCGCCGCCGCCACGCGCCTGTCGATTTCTGCCGCCGGCATGCCGCGCATCTTCAGGCCGAAGCCCACATTGCGGCTGACCGAAAGATGTGGGAACAGCGCGTAGTTCTGGAACACCATGCCAAAGCCGCGCCTCTCCGGTGGCAGCGTATCGATGCGTTGCTGGTCCAGCCAGATACTTCCGTCCGACAGCGGCAGCAGCCCCGCCATGCAATTGAGCGCGGTGGACTTGCCGCAGCCCGAAGGGCCCAGCAGCGCGATGAACTCGCCACGCTCTATGGTAAGCGAGAGTTTCTCGAGCGCGTGGGCGCCGCCGAAGCTGCGGCTCACGCCGTCCAGGCGCAGCTGCCTGAACTCGTTTTTTCCCGCGGGCCGTCCCGCGGTGTTGGGCATCACCATGTCAAAAACCTTCTTCACACCCGCAGCGGGCTTGCTTGTTATTCAAGGGCCGCGTTCAGAGCCGTGCACAAAACCCGGCGAAGCGATCCTGGCTAGGCGGCGCAACAACGCCAGGAGGGTTTTGTGTGCGGCTCTTACTTGCCTTTGCCGGAACCGATTTCCTGATCCCACTTCTTGAAGGCGGCGACCATGGCCTTGTCATCCAGCGGCTGGGTGTGCGGCTGCTTGGCGATCCAGTCGGCGTACTCGGGGCGGCCGTATTCCTTGATGATGTCCTGGCTCTTTTGCGGCGCAGCGGTCAGCGGAACGTTTTTCACGGCCGGGCCGGGGTAAAAGTAGCCGGAGTCATAGGTCAGCGCCTGCTGCTCGGGTTTGAGCAGGTAGGCCATCAGTTCCATCACCGCCGCCTGACGGGCGGCGGGCAAGCCCTTGGGCATCGCCATGTAGTGCGCGTCATTAACCCAGGTGAAGCCGTTGAGTGCCGCCACCTTGAACTGCTTGGGCACCACGCCCAGCGCGCGCGGATTGATATCCCAGCCGGTCACCGTAACGGTCATGTCGCGCGAGCCTTCTCCGAGCTCCTTCATCACGGCGCCGGTGCCTGTGGGGTAGTACTCGATGCAGCTGTTGAGCTCTTTCAGGTAAGCCCAGGTCTTGTCCCAGCCGGCCATGGGTTCCTTGGGATCCTTGTCGCCGAGCAGGTAGGGCAAGCCCATCAGAAACGTGCGGCCCGGGCCCGAGTTGGCGGGGCGAGCGTAAATCAGCTTGTTGGGGTTGGCCTTGCACCAGGCCAGCAACTCAGCCGGTGTTTTAGGCGGTGCCTTGACCTTGTCGGGGTTGTACTCGAGCAGCGGGCCCGCAGGCATATAGGTCACCATGACGGCCAGGCCGTTGGTCAGGTCCTGCATCTTGCGGGCGCTGGGCTGGTAGTTGTCCATCAAATTGGGGAACTTCGCGGCATGCGCAGGCAGCATGGGCTCCCAGAGATTGAGCGCCATGCCGGCAGCCAGCGCATCGGTGCCGGTCAGTACCAGGTCGATGTCAGTGCGGCCAGCGGCCTGCATGGCCCGGATTTTTCCGGGCAGCTCGGGTGCCGGCGCCTTGGTGAAGGTAATGCGCGACACCAGGTTCGGATTTTTCGCAGCAAAACTTTCCAGTGCCTCCTGCGTCAGCGCCAGGTTGCCCGCCACGTCGACGACATTGAGCGTCACGGGCTCCGCATGGGCCGTTCCGGCCATGAATGCAGATATGCCCGCGAGCGATGTCAGAAAGCCTGCGGCCCACAGGCCCCGGGCCAGGCGGGACTTCAAATACTTGAACTTGCTCATGATCTTGTCTCCTTCGTTGTTGGTGTGAACTGCAAACAGGAAATGGAAAAATGCGAGGCTCCTGCCGGCCTCTTAAAAACGCGGGCTGATGCCGGAAAACCCCGGCTGGTACTTGCGCATCTGCGCGAGGTCGTTGCGGTTGCGGATGCCGCAATCCAGGTATTGCCGGTGCAATTCGGCCAGCTTGGCCTGGTCTAGTTCGACGCCCAGGCCGGGCGCCGTCGGCACCTTGACTGCGCCTTGGTCGAATTGGATCCGTCCGCCCTTGATGACTTCTTCTTCTTGCCAAGGGTAATGCGTGTCGCAGGCATAGGTAAGGTTGGGAATCGCGGCGGCGGCGTGCGTCATGGCCATCAGGCTGATGCCGAGGTGCGAGTTCGAATGCATGGACATGCCCATGCCGAAAACGCTGCACATGCGCGCCAGTGAGGCCGTGGCGCGCAGGCCACCCCAGTAGTGGTGGTCTGACAGCAGGATACTGACCGCATGCGTGGAGGCATTGCGCTTGAACTCCTCCATCGTGGTGACGCACATGTTGGTCGCCAGCGGCATGCGGCAGTGCCGGGCCAGCTCGGCCATGGCCTCCTGGCCGGGTGCCGGGTCTTCGTAGTATTCCAGCAAGTCATCGAGTTCTTTTGCGGCGGCGATGCTGGTCTCCAGCGTCCAGTTGGCGTTCGGGTCCAGCCGCAAGGGCACACCGGGGAAGGCCTTGGACAGCGCCTTCATGGCGGCGATTTCTTCAGTCGGCGGGAACACACCGCCCTTGAGCTTGATGCTCTTGAAGCCATAAAGGCTCACCATCCGCTGCGCCTGCTTCACAACCTGCTCAGGCGTAACGGCTTCGCCCCAGGCGTCGGGTGCATAAGGTTTGTCAGCGTGCTCTGCGTATTTGTAGAACAGATAGGCGCTGTAAGGCACCTCTGCGCGTACGGCACCGCCCAGCAAGTCGCACACGGGCATGCCCAGGATCTGCCCTTGCAGGTCGAGCATGGCGACTTCCATCGCACTGATGACCTTGTCGGCATTTTTGGCAGTGTGCGAGCCCGGTGCAAGCTCGAACTGCACGCTGCCGTCAGTGGCGTGTCCGGGCTTGATGGCTGCGCGTACGCGCTCTTCCATGACGTTCAGCCCAAACGGAGACAAGCCGAGGACCAGGGCACGGGCCTGCTCCAGCACTTTCACCATGGGCTCGTCACCATAGGTTTCAGAGATGCCAACGCGCCCGTCCGAAGTTTCCATCTCGACAATGCTGCGCAGCGCCCAGGGCTCGTGGATACCGCTGGCGTTGAGCAGCGGCGCATCGCGAAACGCGATGGGCGTGATTCGGACTGCGCTGATTTTGATACTTTTCATCCGCCCAACCATCATTCAGCCTTGATGCCGGCGACCTTGATGACCCGCGTCCAGCGGTCCAGCTCCCGTGCCACGAACTGTGTGTATTCCGTACTGCCCTGGGCCGGCACCACAAAACCGTTGGCCTCCATCCGCGCGCGGATGGCGGGGGACTGCATCGCGTTGACAGCGGCAGCTTCTATTTTGTCCACAATGGGCTTGGGCGTGCCTTTGGGGAGCGACAGGCCGGACCACGACAGAGCGGAGAAACCGGGGTAACCCGATTCGTGAATGGTGGGCACGTCCGGGTACAGCGGATTGCGCGCCAGGCTGGTCACAGCCAGGGCCCGGAGCTTGCCCGCCTTGATATGCGGCAACGCCACATCCTGGTTGATGAACATCAAGGGTATCTGTCCGCCGAGAATATCCGTCAGCATGGGGCCGCCGCCCCGGTAGGGAATGCCGACCATGAACAGGGGCTTGCAGTTTTCTTTTTTGACGCCCGAGCAGGTGCCGACGGTTTGCTTGAGCAGCTCCATCGCCATGTGCCCCGAGGCCGCAGGCACATAGCCATAGCTCAGTTTGCCGGGATTGGCTTTCCCGTAAGCAATCAGCTCCTGGAAGGTGTTAAAAGGCGCAGAAGGATGGACCACCAGCACGTTCGGTCCTGAATGGACCTGCGTGACGTGGATGAAATCCTTGACAGAGTCGTAGCCGAGCTTGGGGTTGAGACCGTGCGCAACCGCATTCTGGCCAACACCTGTTTGTATCAGCGTATAGCCATCGGGCGCGGCTTTGGCGCCCTTCTCTGTGCCGATGACCCCGCCCGCGCCGCCGAGGTTCTCCACAATCACGGGCTGCTTCAGGGCTTTTGTCAACTCTTCCGCAATCATGCGTCCCATCACATCGCTGGTGCCGCCTGCCGGGAACGGAACAATCAGCTTGATCGCCCTCGACGGGTAGTCGGTCTGGGCCTGAACTGGAAGGGCCAGCAGGCCCACGGCCGCAGCCGCGCACACGAAAGCGGCCCTCGCAGCCTTGGCGCCAATAGCGGTTTTGAGAAACCCGCGCCGCGCACGCATAGTGTTCTGACTCATGTTTGTCTCCTTTTTATTTGCCGGCGGCAAGGTCGGTGGCCTGCATCGCATTAGCAAAACAAGGGGCTGGGGCCGCCTGACAACAGAAAATTAATTGACTATTGCCTCAACCAATTTGTTAGCGCTAACAAATGAATATTAGGATAAAGGCCCACCGTGCGTCAAGTCAGGCGCTGGCTCTTTTTACTATGAGAAACCCTAGGTCTCGCACCCGCGCGCCGACGTCGCGGTTTTCAGCGACGTCGAGGATGAATCGGGCCGCCTGACGACCTATGGATGTGCCGTCGATACGCACCGTGCTCAGGGAGGGATGGGTAAAAGCAGCAAACGGGAGATCACCAAAACCCATGACCGCCACATCACCCGGAATAGACAGACCCAATGCCTGGGCCTCGGTGATGACGCCGTGGGCAATGACGTCGGAACCACAAAAAACCACATCAATATCAGGATGACGCGCGCGCAGGTCGGCGAAACCGGCCCTGCCGTTGGCCAGCGATGAAGGCGCAGGCACGGTACAGACCGGGATGCCGTGCACGCCCAGCTCGGCCAGCCGCGCCTCGAATCCGGTGCGGCGGCGCATGGCGCGCTGGTCTTCCGCGATGACCACACCGGGCCGGCGAAAGCCCTGGTCGTACAGGTAGTCTGCTACCGCCGCGCCGACTTTCTCGTGGGAGAAACCCACAATCATGTCTATGGGCGTGGGCGTGATGTCCCAGGTCTCGACGATGGGAATACCCGAGGCCAGCAGGCGGCGCCGCCCTTCCGGCGAATGCATGATGCCGGTCAGCACGATGCCGTCGGGCCGTCGGCCCACGATGGCATCGATCAACGCGTCTTCGCGCGCGCCGCCGTAGCCGCTTTGCCCAAGGATCAGCTGGCAGCCGGCCTCGGCCAGTGCGTCGGTCAGCGCCTGTATGGTTTCCAGGAACACCGGGCCGGCGATGGTGGGCACCAGGGCCGCCACCAGGCGGCTGCGATTGGACGCCAGGCCGCCGGCGATGAGGTTAGGCACATAGCCGCTGCGCGAAATCGCGCTGCGCACGCGCTCCAGGGTTTCGGGGGACACGGCCGCCGGTGTGTTGAGCGCGCGCGACACCGTGATGGCCGAAACACCGGCCAGGCTGGCCACGTCGCTGAGGGTGATGCCGCCGGTTCCGGGGCGCGGGGCGCGCTTGGCTTTTCGCAGCGTCTCTGTGGGTGACTTCATGCCCGAATGTTAACGCTAACTTGAGTGCCTTCGGCACTCAATCCTGGTCCAGGCCGAAGTGCCGCCTGAACGCATCGCAAAACTCCGCGGTCCCGCTGAACGACAGGGTCAGCGTGTGCCGCGGCTTGCCGGGCGTGCCGGCTTCCACCTTCAGGCGATGTGCTGCCTCGTCATAGCGCAAGGCCTCGGGTGCCGTCATCTCCTGCATGCCATGCAGGTCGTAGTCCCAGTCAAAGCCTTCCTCGAGCGGGCCGCGCCGCCCGGGGAATTCCGCATGCGCCCACGCCAGCACCTGGACGACCTCGGCGTGCGCGGCCTGCACCTGCTCGGGCCAGGTTGACGCTACAGCCTCCAGCGTGCCCGTGCCGTCACCGTCTTCCGCGTAATCGAAGTGGAGGTAGTCCAGGCTCAAGGGCGGGCGCTTAATGCTCAATAGGTGCCCGGATAGGCCCCGCCGTCGGCCAGCACGTTCTGCCCTGTCATGTAGGCGGCATGCATGCTGCACAGGAAAGCGCAGATGGCGCCGAACTCTTCGGGCGTGCCGAAGCGCTGGGCCGGGATGTTCTTGCGGCGCGCGTCCATGATGGCCTCAAGAGGTTGACCGGTTTTTTGCGCCGCGCCGCTCATGGTGCCGCGCAGGCGGTCGGTGTCGAAGGCGCCCGGCAACAGGTTGTTGATGGTGACGCCCTGCGCCGCGAGTTTGGTGCGTGCCACGCCGGCCACGAAGCCGGTCAGCCCGCTGCGCGCGCCGTTGGACAGGCCCAGGATGTCGATGGGCGACTTGACCGAACTGGAAGTGATGTTGACGATGCGCCCGAAGCCGCGTGCCGCCATGCCGTCGACCGTGGCCTTGATCAGTTCAATGGGGGTCAGCATGTTGGCATCCACCGCCTTGAGCCAGGCATCACGGTCCCAGTCGCGGAAGTCGCCGGGCGGGGGACCGCCGGCATTGGTCACCACGATGTCGAAGTCCTTGCGCAGCGCAAAAACCGAGGCGCGGCCTTCGGGCGTGGTGATGTCGGCGGCAACATACTGAACGCTGGTGCCCGCGGGTTTGGCCTTGTCCGCCTTCAGTTTTTCAGCCGCGGCCTTCAGCGTTTCTTCGCCGCGGGCCACGATCTGCACATGCACGCCTTCGCGCACCAGCGCCTCGGCGCAACCCAGACCCAAACCCTTGCTGGCGCCGCAGACCAGCGCCCATTTGCCTGCAATACCCAAATCCATAATAATTCCTCATTACAACCACGGGGGAGAGCGGCTCATGATACTGAGTAAATACAAAATGCAGGCGGGAATGGTTATCGCTCCCCTGCTCACATCCATGCTGGTTTTCAGTGCGGMGGCACAGGCCCAGCCGCAAGGCGAGGCCGTACTGATCAAGCGCGCAGCCCAACTGCGCGAAGGTCCGGGCGAATCGGCCCGCAGCCTGGCCCCGCTGCCGGTTCAAACCTCGGTGACCCGGCTGGGCGAGCGCAACGGCGCGTGGATCAAGGTCCGCACTGCCGACGGCACCAGCGGCTGGGTGCACATGTTTGACATCACGGCCCCCAGCTCGCAGGCCGGTGCCGGCACCGGTGCACTGCGCAGCCTCTCGAGCTTTTTCAACAAGGGCAGCGCACAGGCGCCGGGCGGCGCAGTTGCCACATCCACCGTCGGCATTCGCGGCCTGGGTGCGGAAGACCTGGCCAATGCCGTTCCCAACCTGGCGGCCGTGGCGCAAGCCGACGCCAACCGTGCGAACGCTGCGCAAGCCAGGCAGTTCGCGGGCGGTGCCTCGCTGAACGTCCGGCAGGTCGATCCCCTGCCCACACCCACACCGCCGGCTGCCACACCCAGCACCAGAACCGAACAATACGGCGGCTAAAAACAAGACAAGAGGCAGCGCAATGAATCTTCACACCCTCCAAACACTGGCAACGCCCGCACGCCATGCGGTTTTTGCATTGGCCCTGCTGGCCGGCCTGCTCCCTCTGGGCGCTCATGCCCAGGATGCGGGCAAGGCGCTGGGCGGCCTGTTCCAGTCACTGATACGCCCGAACCAGCCGGCGCAGCCCGCCCCCGCGCAACCCAACTCAGCGGCCGGTCTGGCCGGCGCGTTGCTGGGCGCCAGCCTTACACCGGGCGGACAGCAGGCGGCCCAAGGTGGTGACCTGTTCCAGCTGTTGTCGCAGTCGCTGGATCAGATTGACGAACCACGTGAAATCCAGATCGGCCAGCAACTGGCCGCCGTGCTACTGGGCAGCAAACCGCTCTATCCTGACGTGGCCGCGCAGCGCTATATCAACCAGCTGGGCCGCTGGATCAGCCTGCAGTCATCGCGGCCCGACCTGCCCTGGACCTTCGCCATCCTCGACGACCCCGGCTTCAACGCATTTGCCACGCCAGGCGGTTATGTCTTCGTCACCAAGGGCCTGATGGACCGCGTGGCGGACGAAAGCGAACTGGCCGGCATCCTGGCCCATGAAATCACCCATGTCACAGCCAAGCACCACCTGATCGCCATGAACAAGGCGGCACGCGCCGGCCTTCTGACGCAGGTGATCAGCTCTCAGCTGAAGAACGACCTGGGCGGCCTGGTGTCGTCGCAGTTGCTGGCGCTGGGCAAGAACATGTACACCAAGGGGCTGGACCAGCAGGACGAGTTTGACGCCGACCGTACCGGCGTGGCTCTCGCCGCGCGCGCAGGGTTCGATCCCTACGGCCTGGTGGCGGTGCTGCAGCAACTGCGCAGCGCAGCGCCTGACGATGCGCTATTCGCCCTGTCGCTCAGCACCCATCCACCGGCACAGGTTCGCCTGAACCAGCTTGAGCAGGCCATGGGTAACCGGCTCGATGCTTACGCGGGCCAGCCGTCCGTCACGGTAGCGCAGCGAATGAGCGCTTCGAACCGCCGGCCTACCGCGCAGGCACCCGCACCCACGCGCACTACCGGCAAGAAAACGAACTAGGACGTAACGGGCCTACGACGGCGGCACTTCTTCACCAACCGGGGCCGCGGGACTGGCTTTGCCAGACCGCAGGCGCAGCGGCCCCTGGGTAATGAAAAGGGGCAGGGAGAAGCCGCAGGCTACACGAAGTGAGCAACCGTGGGGGCTATCTGGTTCTGGTAAAGACGAATATTCCGGCGATGACTAAAACCGTCCCCGCCGCCACCCAGGCCGTGAACGGCTCACCCAGAATCAGCACAC
Organism: Polaromonas sp. P3_C2; assembly: GCF_056402675.1. Classification (NCBI taxonomy): domain Bacteria; kingdom Pseudomonadati; phylum Pseudomonadota; class Betaproteobacteria; order Burkholderiales; family Comamonadaceae; genus Polaromonas; species Polaromonas sp. P3_C2. The sequence goes on from NZ_JBFUGX010000027.1 coordinate 9,578, forward strand.
CCATCAGGATGGTGGACATCGGGCCCACCATGCCGGTTTGCGCGGCCATGCTGGCGCCGATGCGCTCGATCGCCATCATCACCATCAGCACGGGTGCAGCCGTGCACAGCGTGGCATTGAGCAGTGACAGCCAGATTACCTCCGGCGCCACGGCTGCCGCGCTCATGGGACGCAGCAACACAAACTGCAGCAGGCAACACAGGCAGGCCACGGTGGTAGCCAGCCCCACCAGGCGCAATGAGCCGAGCCGCCGGACCATCTCACCGCTGTAAACCAGATAAAGCGCGTAGCTCACCGCGCTCAGGAACACCAGCAGCGCACCCCAGGCAGCGTCCGCACCCTGCAGCGTGATCTCGTGACCGAACACCAGCACCACACCGCAATAGCTGATGGCCATGCCGACAATTTGCAGCGCGCCAACTCGGCGCTTGTACAACACCAGGCCCAGCAGCAACACCAGCGTGGGATTGAGATAGAGGATCAGCCGCTCCAGCGAGGCACTGATAAATGCCAGGCCAGCGAAGTCCAGGAAGCTGGCGAGGTAGTAGCCGGTAAAACCGAGCCAGAGCACGCCCAGCCAGTCCTTGCGCGTCAGCGGCGCCTTGCCCCGGCTGGCCCACCACGCCATCACCGCAAAGATGGGCAGCGCAAACAGCATGCGGTACATGATCAGCGTGACGGCGTCGACGCCGTAGCGATAGGCCAGCTTGACGATGATGGCTTTACCGCTGAAGGCAATCGCTCCGAAAGTGGCGAGCAGCAAGCCGGGCGCTATGCTTTTGGTAGCTGCTTGCGCATGACCTGCTTGGTCTGCAGGCATTTTTATATCGGATGTGTCGGGCGTATCGGTCAAGGTGGTTGCTTAGAAACCCACGGCCTGGCCGTCACGGCGTGGATCGCTTGCCGCGACATAACCCTCGACCTTGGGATTGCCGGCACGCCAGATGAACTGACCAGCGCCGAAGTCCTGGTAGGAGTCGTTGATGACTTCCATACGGTGGCCACGGTCGGCAAGGCCCTGCACGGTACTCGGGTCCATCGTGGCCTCCACATTGATCTCCAGGCCGGCGTTGTAGCGCCAGCGCGGCGCATCGCAAGCCACCTGTGGGCTCTGGCCGTAGTCCAGCATGCGCACCAGTGTCTGCATGTGGCCCTGCGGTTGCATGTTCGCGCCCATCACGCCATAGCTCATCACGGGTTTGCCGTCCTTGCTGAGGAAGGCCGGAATGATGGTGTGGAAAGGCCGCTTGCCAGGCGCGACCTGGTTGGCGCCCGTCTGCAGGCTGAAGGCGTGTCCGCGGTTCTGCAGGCTGATGCCGAACTCCGGCTCGACGCAGCCCGAACCAAAACCCATGTAGTTGCTCTGGATGAAGCTCACCATCATGCCGTTCTCGTCGGCCGCCGTCAGGTAGATCGTTCCACCCTTGACGGGGTTGCCCGCGCCAAAGTCCTGTGCCTTTTTCATGTCGATGAGTTTGGCACGGGATGCAAGGTACGCGTCATCGAGCATTTGCTCGGCCGTCACCTCCATTGACGAGGGCTCGGCCACGTACCGGTAAATATCGGCAAATGCCAGCTTCATGGCTTCGATCTGCAGGTGCTGCGAATCCACGCCGTCAACCGGCAGCCCGGCCACATCGAACTTATCAAGGATGCCCAGCGCAATCAGCGCCGCAATGCCCTGCCCGTTCGGCGGAATTTCGTGCAGGGTATAGCCCCGGTACTCCTTGCCGATGGGTTTGACCCATTCCGGCTTGTAGCTTTCAAAATCTTTGGCGGTGATGCTGCCGCCGTTTTGTGCGGAGAATTTTTCGATGGCCTGGGCAATGGCGCCACCGTAATACGCCGTGCCCCTGGTTTGCGCAATCGAACGCAGCGCTTTGGCCGCGGCCTTGAACTGGAACAGCTCACCAACATTCGGCGCCCGGCCCCAGGGAAGGAAAGATTGGGAAAAACCTGGCTGCGACTTCAACTCCTCCGTAGCAGCCGCCCACTTCTGCTGCACCACGGGCGGCAACAAATAGCCGCGCTCGGCGATTTCAATCGCAGGCTCCATCAGGTCGGCGAAGGGCAGCTTGCCGAAACGCTCGCTCAAGGCTACCCAGCCGGCCACCGCGCCCGGTACGCTCACGGAATCCATGCCGCGCTTGGGAGGCGTCTGCGCATCGCTGCCGTATTTGCGCTTGAAGTAATCCGGCGTCCAGCTTTGCGGCGCGCGGCCCGATGCATTCAGTCCATGCAGTTCCTTGCCGTCCCAGAGGATGCAGAAAGCATCGCTGCCCAGGCCGTTGCTGACAGGCTCGACGATGGTCATGGCGGCTGCAGCAGCGATCGCGGCATCTACTGCATTGCCGCCCTTGAGCATCATGCGCAAACCGGCCTGTGCGCCCAATGGGTGCGAAGTCGAAACAACGTTGCGGGCAAACAGCGGCAGGCGGGTGGAGGTGTAGGGGTTGCTGTAGTTGAAATTCATGGGTCACCTGTTGAAGGCAAGGCAAAGAAAAAATGGGTGCCGGCGGTCACGGTGTGCAACCGCAGGCGGGAAGTCAAACTGACCGGCATCGTCACGACCAGGCGGCGCGATGCGGTGAAAGGCATCAATCGGCGCTGATTTTCCGCTCGACAATGATTTTCTTCCACCTGGCCGTGTCCGTCTTCACCATGGCCGCAAAGGCCTGCGGCGTGCCACCCGTGGGTTCCGCGCCCAGCCTGGCAAAGCGGTCTTTCACATCGGCATCGGCCAGGGCTGCGTTCACGGCCTGGTTGACCTTGCCTGCCAGGTCTGGCGCCATGCCTTTGGGGCCGTAAACCCCGAACCAGGTGACCGACTCAAAGCCCGGCAGGGTTTCCGCCACCGCTGGCAGATCGGGAGCGAGCGCCGTGCGTTTGAGGCTGGTGACCGCAAGGACCCGCAGCTTTCCATCCTTCACATGCGGCATGCCGGTGACGAAGGAGTCGAACAGCACGTCGATCTTGCCGCTGATCAGGTCCGGCATGGCCAGCGCCGTACCGCGGTAAGGGATGTGCAGGATGAAGGTCCCCGATTGCGCCTTGAAGTACTCGCTCATCAAGTGGATGATGGTGCCGTTGCCGCTGGACGCGTAGTTCAAACGCCCGGGGTTCTTGCGTGCATGATCGATAAATTCGCCCATGGACTTTGCCGGCGACGTGTTGGGCACCAGCACCACGTTGGGTGAACTTGCCACATAGGCAATCGGCGTGAAGTCGGTTTCCGCGTTGTAGGGAATTCGGGAGTTGACGGCCGGCCCGATGCTGTGGGTGCTTGAAGTCGCCAGCAGCAGCGTGTAGCCGTCAGCAGGCGATTTGGACGCCGCATCGGCGCCTATCGTGCCGCCGGCGCCCGGCCGGTTTTCGACCACGACCGTCTGGCCGATTTTCTCGCCCAGCTTTTGCGACAGGGCCCGTGCCAGGATGTCCGTCGCACCGCCTGCCGGAAACGGCACGATCATGCGAATGGGTTTGGACGGGTAGTTCTGGGCCATGGCGGGGCCCGCGAAAGTTACGGCGGAAGCCGCAGCCAGGGAAATAATATGTCTACGTTTCATCTGGCCATTGTGCAACGATTTTGAGCGCCGACTATGTGGCAAACAGGCAAAACAAAAGGCACCCGAAGGTGCCTTTTTTCGCATGCGCTTTCGCGCCGGCTCCTGTCGATTATTCCTCGACGAAAGCTTCTTCCCGTTTGTTTTTGATGCTCGGCAGCAACACGATGACCAGCAGCAGCAAGGCAGCTCCCAGYAGCCCGGCCGACAGCGGACGCGTCACAAACACGCTCCAGTCGCCGCGCGAAAGCAGCAGGGCCCGGCGCAGGTTCTCTTCCATCATGGGGCCCAGGATGAAGCCCAGCAGCAAGGGAGCTGGTTCGCAGCCGAGCTTGACGAACATGTAGCCGATCACACCAAAGATGCCCACCATCCAGATGTCGAAGGTGTTGTTGTTGGTGGAATACACGCCAATCGCGCAGAAAAGCACGATGGCCGGGAACAGGTAGCGGTAAGGCACGGTCAGCAGCTTGATCCACATGCCGATCAGCGGCAGGTTCAGGATCACGAGCATCGCGTTGCCGATCCACATTGAGGCGATCAGGCCCCAGAACAGTTCGGGGTTGCTGGTCATGACCTGGGGGCCGGGCTGGATGTTGTGGATCGTCATGGCGCCCACCATCAAGGCCATCACGGCATTGGGTGGAATACCCAAAGTGAGCAACGGAATGAAAGACGTCTGCGCGCCGGCGTTGTTCGCCGACTCGGGTGCGGCCACGCCGCGGATGTTGCCCTGGCCGAAAGGCACCTCGCCCGGCTTCGACTTGATCTTCTTTTCCAGTGCATAGGCAGCGAAGGCCGCGAGCAGCGCGCCACCTCCCGGCAAAATGCCCAGTGCAGAACCCAGGAAGGTACCGCGCAGCACGGCCGGCAACATGTTCTTGAAGTCCTCCTTGGTCGGGAACAGGCCCGACACCTTGGCGGTGAACACCTCGCGCTCATGCTCAGGCTGCGCCAGGTTGCTGATGATTTCGCCGTAACCGAACACACCCATGGCGATGGTCACGAAGCCGATGCCGTCGGTCAGTTCGGGAATGTCAAAACTGAAGCGGGCCACGCCGGAATTCACGTCAGTGCCGACAAGGCCCAGCAGCAGGCCCAGCACGATCATGGCAATCGCCTTGAGCAGCGAGCCGGAAGCCAGCACCACGGCGCCGATCAGGCCCAGAACCATCAGGGCAAAATATTCAGCAGGGCCGAATTTGAAGGCCAATTCGGTCAGCGGCGGCGCAAATGCGGCCAGTATCAAGGTGCCTACGCAACCGGCAAAGAAAGATCCCAGGCCTGCCGCGGCAAGCGCGGGCCCGGCCCGGCCTTTTCTTGCCATCTGGTACCCGTCAATACAGGTCACCACTGAAGAGGATTCCCCCGGCAGGTTCACCAGAATGGCGGTGGTGGAGCCACCGTACTGGGCGCCGTAATAAATACCGGCCAGCATGATCAGCGCCGACACGGGTGGCAGCGCATAGGTGGCCGGCAACAGCATGGCGATCGTAGCCACGGGGCCAATGCCCGGCAGAACCCCAATCAGGGTGCCCAAAATACAGCCGATCAGGCAGTACAACAAATTGATGGGCGTGAATGCCACGCCAAAGCCTATCGACAGGTGAGACAGC
>NZ_JBFUGX010000028.1:0-14826 GCF_056402675.1 Polaromonas sp. P3_C2
GTGTCGACTACGGCCTGGTGATTCCCAACGACAAGCTCACCCTGCGCGCCGGCGCCATCAAGACCATCCAGACCCCTGCCTGGAAAGAAGCGCAGGACGACCTGCTGCGCCACGCCGAAGCGGCGGGCGTTCCGCGCGACACGCCCTGGTACAAGCTCACGCCAGAGCAACAGGGCTGGGTCATCAACGGCACACCGGGCTACAAGGACGGCAACTGGAACAAGCAGTGGTACGGCATCAAGCGCTTCTTCGAATACCTTGAAAGCAAGGCCTACAAGATGCACATCCGCGTGCTGCTGTCGAAATACCGCAGCTACACGCAATGCGAGACCTGCGGCGGCGCGCGCCTCAAGCTTGAGTCTTTGCTCTGGCGCCTCGGTTCCAAAGAAGCCGCAGATGCGGTGCTGCCGCCCAGCCAGCGCTTCATGCCGGTGGGGGTGCAGTGGAGCCGCGAGCAGCTCGAAGCTCTGCCGGGCCTGGCGCTGCACGACCTGATGCGCCTGCCGATTGACAGGCTGCGGCAGTTCTTCAGCGGCCTTTCACTCGACGTGATGGGCGACGATGCCGAATTGCAGGCGCTCAAGTCGCTGTTCGAAGAAATCCAGACTCGCGTGAAGTACCTGTGTGATGTCGGCATCGGCTACCTCACGCTCGACCGGCAAAGCCGCACGCTCTCGGGTGGGGAAGTGCAGCGCATCAACCTCACCACCGCACTCGGTACCTCGCTGGTCAACACGCTGTTCGTGCTCGATGAGCCTTCCATAGGCCTGCACCCGCGCGACATGAACCGCATCACCCAGGCCATGCACCGCCTGCGTGACGCCGGCAACACGCTGGTGGTGGTCGAGCATGACCCGGCCGTCATGCTGGCGGCCGACCGCCTGATCGACATGGGCCCGGGCCCGGGCGAGAAGGGCGGCCAGATCGTGTTTGACGGTACGCCCGACGACATCAAACACGCCGACACCCTGACCGGCGCCTACCTCGGCTCGCGCAAGCAGGTGGGCATGGGGTTCAAGCGTGCGGTAACCGACAACACCCCGCGCCTCATCCTCGAAGGCGCGCGTGACCATAACCTGAAGAACCTGACCGTCGACTTTCCGCTGCAGCGCCTGGTTTGCGTAACGGGCGTCAGCGGCTCGGGCAAGTCCACGCTGATGCAGGACATCCTGGCGCCGGCCTTGCTGCGCCAGTTTGGCAAGGCGACTGAAACGCCGGGTTTGCACGACCGGCTAATGGGCGCTGACCACCTGACCGATGTGGTGTTTGTCGACCAGTCGCCCATCGGCAAGACGGCGCGGTCCAATCCCGCCAGCTATGTGGGGGCGTGGGACGCCGTGCGTGACCTGTTCGCGCTGGCACCGCTGGCCAAACAACGCAGCTACACCGCCACCAAGTTCAGCTTCAACAACGGCGACGGGCGTTGCCCGACCTGCGGCGGCTCGGGCTTCGAGCATGTCGAGATGCAGTTCCTCAGCGACGTCTACCTGCGCTGCCCCGACTGCGACGGCAAGCGTTACCGCGCCGAGATCCTCGAAGTGACGATTGAACGCAAGGCGATAGGCGACGTGAAGCCGCGCCTGCTCAATGTGTCCGACGTACTGGACCTCACGGTGAGCGAGGCGATTGCGCTCTTTGCGCAAGACCGCGAAGTGGTGCGTTCCCTGCAGCCCATCGTCGATGTGGGCCTGGAATATGTGAAGCTGGGCCAGCCCGTGCCCACGCTCTCGGGGGGCGAGGCGCAGCGCCTCAAGCTCGCGGGCTTTCTGGCCAATGCCAGCAAGACGGCGAGCGCCAGCAAGCAGGCGCTGGCACTCAGGCAACCAGGCCGTGGCACGCTCTTTTTGTTTGACGAGCCGACCACCGGCCTGCACTTTGACGACATCGCCAAGCTGATGCGCGCGCTGCGCAAGCTCCTCGAAGCCGGTCACTCGCTGATCGTSATCGARCACAACCTSGACGTGATCCGCTCGGCCGACTGGCTGATMGACCTSGGCCCMGAAGGCGGMGAGGSCGGYGGCCTGYTGGTGGCSCAGGGCACGCCCGAAGARGTGCGCCAGCACCCGACCTCTCACACGGCGCTCGCCCTGCGCGAATACGAGCAGGCCATGGGCAAGGTGCACGGCGTTGAAGAGTCGCGTCCCAAGGTCTGGGCTACACGCCCGGCCTTCTCCAACCTGATCCAGATCGTCAACGCCAAAGAGAACAACCTCAAGAGCCTGTCGGTCGACATTCCGCGCGGCAAGTTCAATGTGGTGACCGGCGTGTCGGGATCGGGCAAGTCCACGCTGGCCTTTGACATCCTGTTCAACGAAGGCCAGCGCCGTTACCTCGAATCGCTGAACGCCTATGCGCGCAGCATCGTGCAGCCGGCGGGCCGGCCCGAGGTGGACGYGGTCTACGGCATTCCGCCCACCGTGGCGATYGARCAGCGSCTCTCGCGCGGCGGSCGCAAGTCCACCGTGGGMACSACCACCGAGGTCTGGCATTTCCTGCGCCTCCTGTATGTGAAGCTGGGCATCCAGCACTGCACCAAGGACGGCGCGGCCGTGATGCCGCAAAGCCCTGAAAGCATCGCCGCGCAGCTGATCAAAACCTACCGTGGCCAGCACATCGGCCTGTTGGCCCCGCTGGTGATCGCACGCAAGGGCGTCTACACCGAGCTGGCTGACTGGGCGCGCCCGCGCGGCTACACGCATTTGCGCATCGACGGCGAGTTTTTGCCGACCACGGGCTTTCCGCGCATTGACCGATTCAAGGAACACACGGTCGAGCTGCCGATTGCCGACATCCATGTGTCGCCCGACAACGAGGCCGCCTTGCGTGCCGCGCTCGCGACCGCGCTGGAGCACGGCAAGGGCGTTGTCCATGTGCTGGCGCCGCTGGATGGTTTGCGCGGCGCGATGATGGCCGGCGCCAGCGCCAAAAACATCGGCAAGCTGATCGCCTTTTCGACCAAGCGTGCCTGCCCGATTTGTGCCACCTCGTATGCCGAGCTGGACCCGCGTCTCTTCAGCTACAACAGCAAGCACGGCTGGTGCCCCGACTGCGTCGGCACGGGCGTCAAGCTCACCAAGGAACAGCGCAAGGTGTTTGACGACTCGGTGATGGACGACGACAACAAGGGCCGCGAGCAAAGTTTTGCCGAACCCGAAGTGGAAGACGTGGCCGGCACCGCCTGCCCGACCTGCGAAGGCACGCGCCTCAATGCCAAGGCCCGCGCGGTGAAGTTTGCGGGCGTCGGCATTGCCGACATCGCAGCGCTGTCGGTGACGGACGTGCGGGGTTGGGTCGAAAAACTCGCGCTGCTGGGCCGTGAAGCYGGCATCGCGCGCGACCTGATTCCCGAGATCAAAAGTCGCCTCGAATTCCTCGAAGACGTGGGCCTGGGCTACCTCACGCTGGACCGTGGTGCACCCACGCTCTCGGGCGGCGAGGCGCAGCGTATCCGCCTGGCGGCGCAGCTGGGATCCAACCTGCAGGGCGTTTGTTATGTGCTGGACGAGCCGACGATCGGCCTGCACCCGCGTGACAACCAGATTTTGCTGAGCGCGCTGGGCAAACTCAGCGACCGCGGCAACACCCTGGTGGTGGTCGAGCATGACGAAGACACGATCCGCCGCGCCGACAACATCATCGACATCGGCCCCGGTGCGGGCAAGCGCGGCGGCACGCTGGTTGCACAAGGCACGGCGGCGCAACTGTCGGCTGTGCCGGAATCTCTGACGGGACGCTACCTGGCGAACCCGCTGATTCACCCGCTGCAGCTGCGGCGTGAAACGCGCAAGGGCGCAGCGCCGGTGGCCGTGTTGAAAGAAGCGCCCGTTGACGTTAACGCCAAGCCGGTGAGCAAACAGAAAGCGGCCACGCTCAAAGCAGCCGCGTTGAAAGCCGCCGCAGCCAGTGCCAGCGCGCTGCACAATACGGCCCCGGTGGCCGCCGGGCCTTTCACCTCCTGGCTCACCGTGGTCAATGCCGATCTGCACAACCTCAAGGATGTGTCGGTCACCGTGCCGCTGTACCGGCTGGTGGCGGTGACGGGTGTGTCGGGCTCCGGCAAATCAACGTTGGCGCGCGACGTGCTGCTGACCAATGTGCATGCGGGTGTCATGCAGCGCTCGACCAAGTCGGGCCGCGACGCCGACGACARGGGCAAGACRCCCGACTGGACCGGCTGCGAACGCATCGARGGTTATGCGGCGGTRGACCGCGTGCTGGAAGTCGACCAGACGCCCATCGGCAAGACGCCACGCTCCTGCCCGGCGACTTACATCGGTTTTTGGGACACGATACGCAAGCTGTTTGCCGACACGCTGGAAGCCCGCGCGCGCGGCTACAGCGCCGGGCGCTTTTCCTTCAACACCGGCGAAGGCCGCTGCCCCACCTGCGAAGGCGCGGGCGTGCGCACCATCGGCATGAGCTTCCTGCCCGACGTGAAAGTGCTGTGCGAAACCTGCCACGGCGCGCGCTTTAACCCTGAAACGCAGGCCGTGACCTGGCGCGGCAAGAACATCGGCGACGTGCTGAAGATGGAAGTGGATGAGGCGATGGATTTTTTCTCTTCCATGCCCAACATCAGCCACCCGCTGCAGTTACTGAAAGACGTGGGCCTGGGTTACCTCACCCTGGGCCAGCCTTCGCCGACGCTGTCAGGCGGCGAGGCGCAGCGCATCAAGCTGGTGACCGAGCTCAGCAAGGTGCGCGACGACATCACGCGCCGCGGCCAGAAGGCGCCGMACACGCTGTATGTGCTGGATGAACCCACGGTGGGCCTGCACATGGCCGACGTCGAAAAGCTGATCCACGTGCTGCACCGCCTCGTCAACGGCGGGCACAGCGTGGTGGTGATCGAACACGACCTGGACGTGATCGCCGAAGCCGACTGGGTGATTGACCTGGGGCCGGACGGCGGCAACGCCGGTGGGCGCGTGGTGGCTTCGGCACCGCCTGAGGCTGTCGTCAAGCTCGGCACGCATACAGGGAAAGCCTTGGGAAGCGTGCTGAATAGATCCACCCCCGTCCAGGCTCACTCCGTGTAGCCTGTTCCCCCCTCGAGGGGGCGGCGAATTAGTTCACCCCGTCGGACGCTCACTTCGTGTAGCACCTTCCCCCTTCCAGGGGCGGCGCCTGCGGTCTGGCTAAGCCAGTCCCGCGGCCCCTGCTTGCAGGGGGTGTTTGTGATTTGCTATTGAATTGATAGCTGTTTGCGCTCGTCCTGTATGGTTGAAACGCATAAAACGCTTTAAGATTTGGCTGACGCCGACGTGACAACTTTCAGGTGTTGCCCTGATGCGACGGCGGCTTGCTGCACGCATGATATGGGCTTCAAGCCGCCATACTTTCAGGATCAGGAGATACACCGATGCAACGCCGTCCTTTACTGCAGATCACCGCCGCCCTGGCCATTTCCCTCGCTGGCGTGTGGGGTGCTGCCCATGCGCAAAAATTCCCGGTCAAACCGATCAAGCTGATCGTCGCCTTTCCGGCCGGCGGGCCGACCGACATCACCATGCGTTCGCTGGCCGACAACGCCTCGAAAATTCTGGGCCAGACGGTGATCGTCGAGAACAAGCCCGGCGCGGGCGGCACCCTGCCGGCCCAGCAGCTGCAAAGCGCGCAGCCCGACGGCTACACGCTGGCGCAGATTCCGCTGGGTGTGTTCCGCCTTGGCTACACCACCAAGATCAACTGGGACCCGGTCAAGGACATCAGCTACGTGATCAACGTGACCGGCTACGCCTTCGGCATCGTGGTGCCTGCCGACAGCCCGTTCAAGACCTGGGCTGACTTTGTCGCCTATGCCAAGGCCAACCCCGGCAAGCTGACCTACGGCTCGACGGGCACGCTGACCAGCCCGCACCTGACGACCGAGCTCATCGCGCAGAAGGCCGGCATCGAGCTGCAGCACGTGCCCTACAAAGGCAGCGCTGACCTGATGCTGGCACTGGTCAGCGGCCAGCTGATGGCGGGCGCCGACAGCACCGGCTTTGCGCCGCAGGTCGAAGCCGGCAAGCTGCGTGTGCTCAATACCTGGGGCGAGAAGCGGCTCGATAAATTCCCGAACGCGCCCACGCTGAAAGAGCTGGGCTATGACATCGTGCAGAACTCGCCCTTTGGCATAGGCGCACCCAAAGGTACGCCGCGCGAGGTGGTCAAGCGCCTGCACGATGCCTTCAAGAAAGCGATGGAAGAACCCAGCTATGTTGCGGCGCTGGGCCGTTACGACATGCTGCCCAACTACCTGAGCTCGGCGGACTACACGAAGTTTGCGCAAGACACCGTTGGGCGGGAGAAGGTGCTGATCGATAAGTTAGGCCTCGCCAAGCCCAACTGAAAGTAGGCACACCCCTATCGGGATTCACTGCGTGTAATCCCTTTTCCCCTTGCAGGGGACGAGGCTGGCGGCCCGGCGAAGCCGGTTCCGCGGCCTCTGCTGGCTTCTCGGTTTACTTACTGACGGGGTTGGCTAGCGCAAACAGTTCGTCGGCCAGCTGATCGGCTAGCGTCGGTTCAACGCCAGCGCCAAAAATCAACCGGTAAATGATGGGGGCCATCATGTGGTCCAGCACCTGCTGCACGGTGGGTGTGGCGTCGCCGCGGGTCTGGGCGCGTTTGACCAGAACCGTGGCTTCGTTGCGGCGGTTTTTCAGGCAGTTGGTTTCTTCTGATCCCGCCAGCGCGGCAGCGGCCTTCAGCAGCGAGGCATTGCCTGGCTTGTTGAGGTGGTTGATCAGTTCTTTGGCCCAGGCCGTGAGTTCGGCTTTCAGGTCGCCCGTCTCAGGCAAGGGGCGGTTCGGGTCCAGCCGCTGCTGAGCGGTTTCGCCCAGCAGGCCGTTCACGTCGCCCCAGCGCCGGTAAATGCTGGAAGCACTCACGCCGGCGCGCTCGGCCACGGCCGGCACGGTGACTTTGTCGCGGCCCTCCTGGGCAATCAGCTCTTCCAGCGCCTTGCGCACCACGATTTGCACCTGGGCGCTGCGTCCGCCGGGGCGTTTGTTCGGGGGTGTTTGTAGAGTGCTCATTAGGGCTAACTTTAACCTAAAGCAATGATCTTTGCGTTAATTTTTAAATTGGCGTAGAATTCTCAAACGCAAATATATTCGCTTTAAGAAAGTTGAGCGTTTCCCATGACCGCCCCTGCCTCTTCAAAGTCCTCTGCCACCCGTTGGCAGCTGCCGCCCGCAGCCGCCTTCCCGTTGCTGGCCATCCTTCTGTTCGCGTTCTTTGTGGCGGGCAGTGCGCCTTCGCCGCTGTTTGTCGTCTTCCAGCAGCAGTGGGGCTTTTCGCCGGCGCTGCTGACGGTGGCATTTGCGATTTATGCGATTGCGCTGCTGGCTTCGCTGCTGGTGGCCGGCTCGCTGTCTGACCACATCGGCCGTCGGCCCGTGGTGTTCACCGCCTTGCTGCTGCAGGCCGGCGCCATGCTGACCTTTTTGCTGGCCGACAGCATCAACGGCATCATCGCTGCGCGCATCGTGCAGGGCATTGCGACCGGCATGGTCAGCGGCGCGCTGACGGCGGCGGTGGTCGAGGCCGCACCGGCCGCGCAAAAACGCCTGGGCGCGATGATCGGCAGCGTCTCGCCGCTGGCGGGGCTGGCTGTGGGCGCGTTGCTCACCGGCATCGCCGTCAAGTTTGCGCTGCACCCGGTGCCGCTGGTGTTTGGTGTGCTGGTTGCGATTTGCGTCGTGGGTGCGGTGGCTACGCTCTTTCTGCCCGAAAGCGCCACGCCGCGCCCCGGCGCATTGGCCTCGCTGGTGCCGCGCATTTCGATACCGGTGCAGGCGCGCGCTGAATTCTTCCGTGGCGTGCCGACGATGCTGGCGGTGTGGTCGCTCGCGGGCCTGTACCTGTCGCTGGTGCCTTCCATGCTGCAGCAAATCTTCGGCATCCATGACGGCATCGTCAACGGCCTGGCCATTGCCACCTTCTTCGGTCTGGGCGCCGCGTCGCCAACTTTGCTGAAAAAACTGTCGCCGGTGCGTATGAGCGCCGTCGGCATGAGCTTGCTGGCTGTGGGTGCGGGGCTGGTGGCCGTGTCTTTGGCCACGCGCTCCGTGGCGCTGTTTTTTGCAGGAACAGCGCTGGCCGGTTTTGGCGGCGGCTCGGCTTTCTCTGCGCAGGTGCAGACCCTCGCGCCGCTGGCGCAGCCGCATCAGCGGGCTGAATTATTTGCCGCGCTGTATGCCACCAGCTATCTGGCCTTCAGCGTGCCGGCCATGCTGGCTGGGCGTTTGATTGCGCCGCTAGGTCTGCCCGCCACGGCGGAGGGCTACGCTGCGCTTGTATTGGCAGTGGCCGCATTGGGCGCTTGGTTGCGGTGGGGCTCAGTGCGCCGCGCGGCCGCCTGCCATTGACCAGCGGAGGCCGCGGAACCGGCTTTGCCGGACCGCAGGCCTCGTCCCCTGCAAGGGGAAAAGGGACTACAGGCAGTGAGTCCCGATAGGGGTGAGCAACATCTTCGCCACTTCGGTAAAGCCGGCACCGCGCTCGCCGTGCGTCACATAGCGCGGCAAGTGCGCCAGCTGCGGCACAAAGCGCGCGATGTTGGCCACGCCCACGCTGTTGGCGAAAGTCTTGAACATCAGTTGGTCGTTGGTCGAATCGCCCACATAGACCCATAGGTCCATCTCGGCGTCCAGGTCGCGCTGCCAGAGCTGCCGGACGATCCAGCGCGCGCCTTCGAGCTTGTTGTGGCTGCCATACCAGCCGTTGATGTGAATGCTGCTGACGGTGGCGTGCATGCCCTCGCTTTTCATCAGCGCCACCACCGCAGCGATTTGCGCGTCGCTCAGTTGCACAAATTCGCTGTGGTCAATGGCAATGTCGGTCTCGCGGCCTGGTGAATCGGTGGCGCGGTGCACACCTGGCATCTCGCACTCGATGCGCGCCAGCACGGACTGCATGCGAGCGAAGTTGGCAGCGCGTGTCGCGGAATCCTGTCGGTATATTTTTGATAGCTGCTTGCGCACGGCTGGTGCGGATTCCGGGACTTCTTTGCCTAAAACCTGCTCCGGCAGCAGCGCCACCGCACCATTCTCCGCCACGATGGCATCCACCGGCCAACTCGCCGCGAAAGGCTCGCTCCAGCCGACAGGCCGCCCGGTGATCGCCACGACTTTGAACCCTGCAGCTTTCAATTCGCCCAAAGCCTCCAGCGCATCGGGTGTGATTTCGCCCTCCGTGGTCAAGGTGTCGTCGATATCGGTGAAGACGCCGGTAATGAGTTGACGTTCTGTAACAGGCCACTGCTGGAGTTCTTGCATCATGAAATTTTCGCACTGAATGTGGCCCCCACGCTCCCCACTTCGTGTGGGTCGCTGCCCCCCGAGGGGGCCGCCCGCCTGTGGCCCGGCAAAGCCRGTYCCRCGGCTCATGCTGGCTTGAAGATTCAGGGCGTATGYAGCGGGGGTATTTCACCAGTGGGGGCCGAGGGTCCGGCTTCGCCGGCCCCAGGCGCCGCCCCCTTGAGGGGGGAACGGGCTACACGCCAGTGAGCCTGGACGGGGGTGATTTGTTATAATCACGGCTTCCTGAGGAGCGTTGCAACCCACTCCATGTGGTCTAGGCTCAGGACTTTCATTTGCAACCACGCTCACCCGCATGTGCTTTCAAGCCGGGTGAGGCTAACAACAAACTCCCCGATTGACACACAGGCTCGTGGCTATTTTGCCCAATTTGACCTATGACTTTTGGAGTTACCAAATGAGCGCCGTCCTGAAACCTTCCACCGACTACACCATTGCCGATATTTCGCTTGCCGCCTGGGGCCGCAAGGAACTGAACATCGCACAAACCGAAATGCCCGGCCTGATGGCCATCCGCGAAGAATTCGCGAAGGCGCAGCCGCTCAAGGGCGCGCGCATCACCGGATCGCTGCACATGACGATCCAGACCGGCGTGCTGATCGAAACGCTGCAAGCCCTGGGCGCCGAAGTGCGCTGGGCGTCGTGCAACATCTTCTCGACGCAGGACCACGCCGCCGCCGCGATCGCCGCCGCCGGCACGCCGGTATTCGCCATCAAGGGCGAAACCCTGGCCGACTACTGGGACTACACCCACAAGATCTTCGAATTCAGCGGTGCCAAGGGCACGCCTGAAGAAGGCCCCAACATGATCCTGGACGACGGCGGCGACGCGACGCTGCTGATGCACCTGGGCACCAAGGCCGAAAAAGACGCCAGCCTGATCTCCAAGCCCGGCAGCGAAGAAGAAATCTGCCTTTTCAACTCGATCAAGGCCAAGCTGGCGCAAGACCCGACCTGGTACAGCCGCCGCCTGAAAAACATCATCGGCGTGACCGAAGAAACCACCACCGGCGTGCTGCGTTTGAATGAAATGTCGGCCAAGGGCACGCTGGCCCTGCGCGCCATCAACGTGAACGATTCCGTCACCAAGAGCAAGTTCGACAACCTGTATGGCTGCCGCGAATCCCTGGTCGACGCGATCAAGCGCGCCACCGACGTGATGGTGGCCGGCAAGGTCGCACTGGTGGCCGGTTACGGCGACGTGGGCAAGGGCTCCGCACAAGCCCTGCGCGCCCTGAGCGCCCAGGTGTGGGTGACCGAGATCGACCCCATCAACGCCCTGCAGGCCGCGATGGAAGGCTACAAGGTCGTGACCATGGAATACGCCGCTGACAAGGCCGACATTTTTGTGTCCGCTACTGGCAACAAGAACGTCATCACCTACGACCACATGGCGAAGATGAAAGACCAGGCCATCGTCTGCAACATCGGCCACTTCGACAACGAGATCGACGTTGCCGCACTCGAAAAGTGCACCTGGGAAGAGATCAAGCCGCAAGTCGACCACGTGATCTTCCCGGACGGCAAGCGCATCATCCTGCTGGCCAAGGGCCGCCTGGTCAACCTCGGCTGCGGCACCGGCCACCCGAGCTTCGTGATGTCTTCGAGCTTCGCGAACCAGACGATCGCGCAGATCGAGCTCTTCACCAAGAAAGATGCGTACGAAGTGGGCAAGGTCTATGTGCTGCCCAAG
Organism: Polaromonas sp. P3_C2; assembly: GCF_056402675.1. NCBI lineage: Bacteria > Pseudomonadati > Pseudomonadota > Betaproteobacteria > Burkholderiales > Comamonadaceae > Polaromonas > Polaromonas sp. P3_C2. The sequence continues at coordinate 11,002 of NZ_JBFUGX010000028.1, forward strand.
CATCTTGACGAAAAAGTCGCTCGTTTGCACCTGAAGAAGGTTGGCGCTGTGCTGACTGAACTGAGCGACGAGCAGGCTGCGTACATCGGTGTCAGCAAAGCAGGCCCGTACAAGGCCAACACCTACCGCTACTGATTTTCCCTGGCTACTGCGCGACCCGATAGCGGCGTTGCGGGTCCCGATCAGGCAATCCTCATGCACCTCAAGTGCATTCCGGTTGCCTGACGCCCGCGCCTTGCTCTCGGGCCGCTCGCTACGCCCTTAAGTCTGTTGCTGGAATACCGGAAGACACTACATGCGCGCTGACCTATTCCTCGTCGAACACGGCCATGCCGCCACCCGCTCGCAGGCCCAGCGCCTGATTGCTTCGGGGGTGCAGTGGCGTCCCGAAGCCGATGCTGCCTGGAAGAAGGTCGCCAAGAACGGCGACGAGATTCCGCCCGGCGCCGAACTGCAGCTGCTGGACACCACCGAAGCCAAGTACATCTCGCGCGGCGGGCTCAAGCTGGAAGGTGCGCTCAAGGCCACCGGCCTCAGCGTGGTCGGCCTGCGTTGCCTGGACATCGGCCAGTCCACCGGCGGCTTTACCGATTGCCTGTTGCAGCATGGCGCATTGCAGGTGGTGGGCGTCGATGTGGGCCACGGCCAGCTGCACGCCAGCCTGCGTGAAGATCCGCGTGTGGTTTGCGTCGAGGGCTTGAATGCCCGTTCCATGACCGCCGCCAACCTGGTGGCGGGCCATGCCGGCGACAGCGGCGACATGGATTTTCCGGATGACTTCGATGGCGATGAGGATGACGCTGACCTGGATGAAGCGGGCCCAGCCGCAGAAGCCAACTTCGACTTCCTGACCGGTGATTTGTCCTTCATCTCGCTCACGCTGGTGTTGCCTGCGGTGGTTCGCCTGCTCAAACCCGGCGGTGATCTGCTCATGCTGGTCAAGCCGCAGTTTGAATTGCAGCCCGGCCAGATCGGCAAGGGCGGCATCGTGCGCGACCCGGCGCATTTCGAGTTTGTCGAAAAGCGCCTGCGCGATGCCTGCGCAACGCTGGGGCTGGAAGTGAAAGCCTGGCTGGCGTCGCCGATTGAAGGCGGTGACGGCAACCGCGAATTTTTTATCCAGGCCGTCAAGGGCCAGGACGTGGCAGGCGAAGACCAGCCGTTGCCGGCCGCACCGCAGCGCAAGGTTGCCAAGCGCGTGCCACGCAGCGAAATGCGCGCCTCCCGCGCGCCGCACGAAGACTCCGAACTTGCGCATGCCGGCCAGCCCGGCCCTGCGCGTGGCAAACGGCGTGACAACAAAACCGATACGACAAATAACGACGAGTGAGATCCGCGATGAGCCTGAACCTTCCCCTCAGTTTTGAATTTTTCCCGCCCAAGACACCCGAAGGCGCCGAGAAGCTGCGTGTGGCGCGCCAGGCGCTGTATGCGCACAAGCCCGAGTTCTGCTCGGTGACGTTTGGCGCGGGCGGTTCCACGCAAGACGGCACTTTCGGCACGGTGAACGAAATCCTGGCCGAAGGCGTGGCGGCGGCCTGCCATTTCTCATGCGTGGGCGCCACCAAGGCCACCGTGCGCCAGCAACTCACCACCTTGCAGATCATGGGCGTGAAACGCCTGGTCGCCCTGCGCGGCGACCTGCCCAGCGGCTACGGCGCGGGCGGCGAGTTCCATTACGCCAGCGACCTGGTGGCCTTCATCCGCGCCGAAACCGGTGACACTTTCCATATCGAAGTGGCCGCCTACCCGGAAATCCATCCCCAGGCCAGATCGGCCGATGCCGACCTGCAGGCCTTTGTGCAAAAGGTCAAGGCCGGCGCCAACTCGGCGATCACCCAATATTTCTTCAACGCCGACGCCTACTACCGTTTTGTCGACGACGCGCAGGCCCTGGGTGTGGACGTGCCCATCGTGCCCGGCATCATGCCCATCACCAGCTCCACGCAGCTCATGCGTTTTTCCGATGCCTGCGGCGCCGAGATTCCGCGCTGGATCCGCCTGCGCCTGCAGGGCTTTGGTGACGACACCGCGTCCATCAAGAGCTTCGGCCTTGATGTGATCAGCGGTTTGTGCGAGCAGCTCTACGCAGCCGGTGTGCCCGGAATCCATTTCTACACGATGAACCAGGCGGCAGCGACGACCGAAATCATCGGGCGACTGCAGCGAGCCTGAGGCCGCCATCCATGCAGCAGGGGGCCCGCCGGTCTGCCGCCACCCTCAGCGCTGCGGTGCTGCTGGCCTTGCTGGCTGCCTGCACCACGCCGCCATCCAACAAGCCCTCCACCGCGCCGGGCGCTGGTGCTGCTGTACCGGCGCCGCGTCCTTCACGTCCCGCCACCGATGCATCACCCGTGATCGGTGAGATGGCCGACGAGGTGCCGCCTTCTGCCGCTGCACCCAGGCCGTCGCTGCTGGCCGGCGAAGTGCCCCGCGAATTCCAGCGCGGCCAGGCTTCCTGGTACGGCCCGCGCTTTAACGGCCGGCGCACCGCCAGCGGTGAGCGCTTTGACATGCAGGAGTTCACCGCCGCGCACCGCACGCTGCCTTTTGGCACCATGGTGCGTGTCCACAGCCTGGTCAACGGCCGCGACGTGGACGTCCGTATTACCGACCGCGGACCCTACAGCGGCGACCGCATCATCGACCTGAGCCGTGCCGCGGCGGAAGAGCTCGGCATGCTGGGCATGGGGCTGAAGGAAGTTGTGCTGCTGGTGCCGGAGTCCAGGCCGGAGGTCGCGACGACACCCGCGCCTGCGGCCCGGAAGCGCCCGCCTGCAAGGCGGCGCCCAGCGGCGCCGCGTACGCCGCGCTGAATCGCCTCGCTGACCGAGGCGCGCTCGCTCAGTTCACAAAAGTCACGTCGTCCCTGGGCTGAGGCGGGATCTTGATGGCCAGCGCCTTGACGGGCCCGCTGGTCACCAGCGTACCGCCGTGTGCCGTGCCTTTGGGAATGATGATCAGCGTGCCCGGCTTGAACTCCTTGCGCTCGCCGCCCAGCCACATGGCGCCGCTGCCTTCGATGATGTACTGGATCTCGTCGGTTTTCGGGTGAATGTGTTTGGCCACGTTGCCCGACTGGATGCCGATGGTGGCGTTGTCGGTGATGACCAGGCCCTTCGCGTTCATTTCAGGGTTGGGGGTGCCGGGAATGTCGCTGTGCTTGAGCGCGGCGAGGTCAATCATCGCCGGCGCCAGGGGCACGGCCTGYGCATGCGCATCGGGCAGGGCGTGCTGGGCCAGCGGTGACAGCGCAATCCCGGCTACAAAAGCCAGGGTGATGGAAAAGCCGAGGACGGTGGTGGTATGGCGCATGGAATCCTTTTACAGGGTGTTGTATATGGGCGGGCCAGTATGCCCATGTTGCGACGGGCTTGCCAATAGCGGTGACCCGACCGGGTGGCCAGCCTTTTCGTTTCGCTGCAGGTTCTGCCATCCCCGGCTCTGTGCTTCGCTCGTTTATGAGTCAAATCGGCCTATAGCCCAGCAAGTATCTGGGCAATCAGCTCCAGAATTGATAGCAAGTGACGGGCGGGCACATCTCTTGACGGGTCGCTGGTTAAATTCGCAATCACGTGGATTCCCCAAGGGACCTTGGGCGTACGACCCGACCGATGTCCCGGAGACTGAATAGAAAAACCCGCTTTTCATCACGTTGCTTTGGGAATTGCGGAGCATGTGAAGATTGAAGGGATGAAGGTAGAGCTTCTCCTTGATTAATCCGGACGGCTCTCGTGTGTCACTGATCACTGCTTCGTAGTCCGACACAAATACGGCCACCTTGCCGGTTTGGTTAATGCCATTAATCTGGATGAAGCCTTCGAG
>NZ_JBFUGX010000029.1:0-14421 GCF_056402675.1 Polaromonas sp. P3_C2
CAGTTGCAGGGAATCAATGCTTTGGCAATCGTCACGTTCGTGTCGGCGGTGGGTGCCCAGGCTGGTGGCTCGAACTCCGGCTGGGTTTCTTTCGGGCCCATGTAAGCCCAGACAAAACCGCCCCACTCCTTCACCGTGTAAGCCAGGTGCTTGACCTTTTGCGCCATGCCGCTGGCGGCGGGCTCCGAGACCATTTCCAGGACATTGCCCTCCACGTCCATCTTCCAGCCGTGATAGAGGCAACGCAGGCCGCAGTCTTCGTTGCGGCCAAACACCAGCGAGACACGCCGGTGGGGGCAATATTCGTCCATCACGCCAACGCGGCCTTTGGTGTCGCGAAACACCACCAGGTCCTCCCCAAACACCCGCGCCTTGACAGGCGTGCCGTCAGGCTCACTGACTTCTTCGATCAGGCAGACCGGCGTCCAGTGACGGCGCATCAACTGGCCCATGGGAGCCTGACCCTCCACGCGGCACAACAGGTCATTTTCTTCAGCGGTCAACATCGCAAATATCCTTCACATCGGTTGCCAATTCATGGGCTCGCATGCAATCAAAAAAGCAGCTTGCAAATCCGGGGCAAGCGGATTATTCTTAGCACACTAAGAATATCGGACTTTTGATATTTGTCAACAACCGTGCGGAGACAACGATGAGCGTTAACCCTAGCGTCGCAGCAGGCAGCCCTGCCGCAGCCGCCACTGAGCCAGATTTTTTTAACCTGCGGGTTGTCCGGAAGGAAGCGGTTGCACAAGACATTTACCTGTTCGAGTTGCGTCATCCGGACGGCACGCCCCTGCCCGCCTTCACGCCCGGCTCGCACCTGACGGTTGAAGTGCCGAGCGGCGTGCGGCGCAACTATTCGCTGTGCAGCGACCCGGCCGACAACAGCGCCTGGCAGATCGCCGTCAAGCGTGATGAGCGCGGCCGTGGCGGCTCCGTCAGCATGGCCGATGACGTGCAAGCGGGGCAGTTGCTGTCGGTCAGCGCGCCGCGCAACAACTTCGAATTGGCAAGCCACGCCGCCGAGTCGATTTTCGTGGCGGGCGGCATCGGCATCACGCCGGTTTTGTCGATGATGCGCCACCTCAAGCGTGCGAACGCCGGCTTCAAGCTCTACTACTGCACGCGCGATGCGGGCAGCACGGCRTTCATCCATGAGCTGCAATCCGAGTTTTCTGGCCAGGTGCAGATTCACCACGACAACGGAGACATCGACCAGGCGCTGGACCTGTGGCCGGTGTTTGAAAAGCCCACCGCCGCGCACATTTACTGCTGCGGCCCCAAAGGCCTGATGGACAGCGTGGCCGACATGTCGGGCCACTGGCCTTCGGGTTCGGTGCATTTTGAAAGCTTCGGCGTCGACGCCAAGGTGTACGCCGACAACACGCCCTTTACCTTGCGCCTTCAAAAGAGCGGGAAGAACGTCGAGGTTAGTGCAGAACAAACCATTCTGGAGGCCTTGCGCGCCACGGGCCTGCGCGTGGCCAGCTCTTGCGAGAGCGGCACCTGCGGCACCTGCAAGACCCGCCTGCTGGCAGGCGAGGCCGAGCACCGCGACATGGTGCTGACCGACGAGGAAAAGGCCGACCACATCATGGTCTGCGTCTCACGGGCAAAATCGCCTGAACTGGTACTCGACTTATGACAAACCGCACACTGAAGATGGGCGTGGTGGGCCTGGGGCGGGCGTTCACGCTCATGCTGCCCACCTTTGTGCATGACAGCCGCGTCACGCTGGTGGGCGCGACCGACCCGATTGCCCAGGCCCGCGCACAGTTTGAAAAAGACTTCGCCGCGCCCAGCTACGAATCCATTGAAGCGCTGTGCGCCAACCCGGCCGTGGATGTGCTTTACATCGCATCGCCCCACCAGTTCCATGCGGAGCACGTGCGCCTGGCCGCCTCCTTCGGTAAACATGTGCTGGTGGAAAAACCGATGGCCCTGACGGTTGACGAATGCACCAGCATGATTGAAGCGACCCTCAGCGCTGGCACTCACCTTATCGTGGGCCACAGCCACAGCTTCAACACGCCGATACGGCGCACGCGCGAGCTTATCGACAGCGGCCGCTACGGCACGGTGAAGATGATCCACGCCATGAACTACACCGACTTTCTCTACCGGCCGCGCAGGCCGGAGGAACTCGACACGGCCGCCGGCGGTGGCGTGATCCACAGCCAGGCCACGCACCAGATAGACATCGTGCGACTGCTGGGCGGAGGCCTGGTGCGCAGCGTGCGCGCCCATACCGGCGCCTGGGATGCCGCCCGCCCCACCGAAGGTGCCTACAGCGCACTGGTCGAATTTGAAGACGGTGCATTCGCATCGGCCACCTACAGCGGCTACGGCCACTACGACTCGGACGAGTTGCTGGACAACGTTGGCGAAATGGGTCAGGCCAAAAACCCCAACGACTACGGCACCGCCCGAAAGCGTCTGCAAGGCGCCGCCAGTTCCACCGAAGAGGCTATGCTGAAAGCGGCCCGCAACTATGGCGGCAGCCAGTATTCCGCCGGCACCGCGCCGCCGCAGGAACTGCAAAACCAGCACTTCGGGCAACTCATCGTGAGCTGCGAAAAAGCTGATCTTCGCCCCGGTCCGACAGGCATCGCCATCTACGCTGACGGCGAAAAAACCTTCGAACCCCTTCCTGCCCCGACAGTCCCACGCCAGGAAGTGATCGACGAGCTCTTTGCCGCGGTGGTGGAGGGTCGCTCACCGGTGCATAGCGGCGAATGGGCCCGGGCCACCACGGCGGTGTGCCTGGCGCTGCTGGAGTCCGCGCGTACCGGGCGGGATTGCCGGCCGGGGTACCAAGTGCGTCACAATGCCGGTTCATGACCAACGACACCCAAAACATCATCCGGCACTGGCGTGAAGCCGTTCCCAATGACCGCCTGGCGCACCTGATCCGTGACGCTTCACGGGCCTTTCACAGGGCCTTGCAGGTACGGCTGGCGGAGCATGGCGTTCCCTTTGGCCACTGGACCTTCCTGCGCATCCTCTGGGAGTCGGACGGGCTGACGCAAAAGGAGCTCAGCGAGCGTGCCGGCGTGRTGGAGCCCACCACCTTCATCGCGATGAAGGCCATGGAGTCGCTGGGCTACATCGTGCGCAAGCAGCTGCCCACCAACAAGAAAAACATGTACGTGCACCTGAGCGACAAGGGCCGGGCGCTCAAGAAGCTGCTGGTGCCTTTGGCCGAAGAAACCAACAACGTCAGCATTGAAGGCATTGCACCCGAAGACATCAAAACCACGCGCGCGGTGCTGCTTGCCATGATTGAAAACCTCGCAAAAGACGAGCTGCTGCAAACACCACCCGCAACGAAGCGCAAGGCTGCCGCAAAACCGGCCACGCAGTCCCCCTCGGCCACGCACAGCAAACGTGGTAAAAAAGCCGCGTCCTGAAACCCGCACGGCGTCCCTTCGTGAAGCCATCGCTCCCGCACCCGTTTCGCCGGGTATAGTCTGCCCATGTACACGCCTTTTTCAAGCCATGCGACAGCGCCAGCCCTGGTGGCCGATGACATGCGCCTGACAGGCGGCTTTACCGCTCCCCCACCTGCCGCACCTCCGCGCAACGTGGTTGCTTCCGGCGCTTACCCGCCGGCCGCACACGTTCCCGGCTGAGTCCAAGCCGGTCCAGCTCTCCAGCCCTCGTTTGATTCAGCCACTGGCGCAGCCGCGCCACGTGCGCTCGCTGGAGCTTGTCCCTTTTTCGGCAGGTAATTTTCATGATTTCAAAAAACACGGCCTGGGCCACCTTCGGCCCGACTTCCCTTTTCGTCCTGATCTGGAGCAGCGGCGCGCTTTTCTCCAAACTCGGGCTGCAGCACGCCAGCCCCTTCGCCTTCCTCGGTTTACGGTTTGCCCTTGCGCTCAGCATTCTGCTGGCGCTCGGGCTGGCCGGGCGCCGCTGGCTGCCGGCGCCCGGCACACGCCTGCGCGTCGCGCTGACAGGCCTTCTGATGATCGGCAGCTATTCCATCTGCCATTTGCTGGCGCTGGACCACGGCCTCACACCCGGTGTACTGGCCACCGTGCTGGGCGTGCAGCCCATCCTGACGCTGGCACTGACGGAACGGCAGGCCTTTTCGCGCCGACGCCTGGCGGGCCTCGGCCTGGCTCTGGGCGGACTGGTGCTGGTGGTGTATGAAAGCATTGCGCGTGCGCACTTCACCGCAGCCGGAATGCTGTTTGCTTTTGGCGCCCTGGCATGCATGACACTGGGCGCCATCTTGCAAAAGTCAGTCGGGCAAGCGCCGCGCGAAGTGCTGCCGCTGCAGCTGGCCTGCAGCCTGTTGCTGTGCCTGCTCTTTGCGCCGTTTCAGCCGATGTCTGTTGATCTGAGCACCGGCTTCTGGGTGGCACTGGTGTGGATGGGGGTTGTCATGTCGGTAGTGGCAACGCTGCTGCTGTACCGCCTGATTCACGCGGGCAACCTGGTCAACGTCACCAGCCTGTTCTATCTGGTGCCTGCAGGCACGGCTGCACTGGACTACCTCGTGCTGGGCAACCGCCTGGCACCCTGGAGCCTGGTGGGCATGCTGGCGATCCTGCTGGGCCTGGTGCAGGTCTTCCGCAACCCTGTGCAGCCGTTGGCCGCACGCTGACCCTGAGAGTTACCGGGCGGCAGTGCAAAACCGCCGCCCGGCTACAGATCAAATCAGCTGGACACCCGTCTTGGCCTGCAAGACCTCGCGGGTTACGCCGGGCGCAAGTTCCACGACTTTGAGGCCTTCGGGCACCACGTCCATCACGGCCAGGTCGGTGATGATGCGGTCGACCACCCCCACGCCCGTCAGCGGCAGGGTGCACTTCGGCAGGATCTTCATGTCTTCGGTGCCGTCCTTCTTTTTGGCAACGTGTTCCATCAGGACGATCACGCGCTTGACGCCGGCCACCAGGTCCATGGCCCCGCCCATGCCCTTGACCATCTTGCCAGGGATCATCCAGTTGGCAAGGTCACCTTTTTCGCTGACCTGCATGGCRCCCAGGATGGACAAATTGATCTTGCCGCCGCGGATCATGGCGAAGCTTTCATGGCTGCCAAAGATGGATGAGCCCTTGATCGTCGTCACGGTTTGTTTGCCGGCGTTGATCACGTCGGCGTCCACCTGGTCTTCGGTCGGAAACGGGCCAATGCCCAGCATGCCGTTTTCCGACTGCAGCCACACTTCCTTGTCGCCTGTGAAGTTGGCCACCAGCGTCGGGATGCCGATGCCGAGGTTCACATAGAAACCATCTTCGAGTTCCTGGGCGGCACGTGCCGCCATCTGGTCTTGGGTCCAAGGCATATCAAACTCCCGCTTTCTCGGTAATGGTTCGCTTCTCAATACGTTTCTCGGGATTTGCATTGAGCACGATCCGATGCACATAGATCCCTGGCAGGTGGATGTCGTCGGGGGCGAGCTCGCCGACCTCAACGACTTTCTCCACTTCAACGATGCAAATCTTGCCGGCCATTGCGGCGGCCGGATTGAAATTGCGGGCCGTGAGGTTAAAGCGCAGGTTGCCGGACTTGTCGGCCACGTGCGCCTTGACCAGGGCCACGTCGGGCACCAGTGAACGTTCCATCACATAAGTTTCGCCGTCAAACTCGCGCAGCTCCTTGCCGTCGGCCACTTGCGTGCCCACGCCGGTCTTGGTGAAGAAGGCCGGAATGCCGGCACCGCCTGCACGCAGCTTTTCGGCCAACGTACCTTGCGGCGTGAAGTCCAGCTCCAGCTCGCCCGCCAGGTACTGGCGCTCAAACTCCTTGTTCTCGCCGACGTAGCTGGAAATCATTTTTTTGATCTGCCGCGTTTCCAGCAGCTTGCCCAGGCCGAAGCCGTCAACACCGGCGTTGTTGGAAATCACGGTGAGGTTCTTCACCCGGCTGTCGCGCAAGGCTTCGATCAGCGCCTCGGGAATGCCGCACAGGCCGAAACCGCCGACGGCCATCAACTGGCCGTCCTTGACGACGCCCTTGAGGGCTTCTGCGGCGGAAGGGAAAAGTTTTTTCACAAATAGTCTCCTTGAGTCGTGATGCAGGCAGGTGCCATCAGCAATCCATTACGATACTACTTATCAAGTTAGGTAGTTTTCCGTAAAGGTAAGTACTGTGGAAGTCGATTACCAGCTCGCATTCGATCTGGCACCGGTGGGACTGGTGCTGTCCCGCAACCGCTCCATTGTGGACTGCAACCAGCATTTGTGCGAGATGTTCGGCGCCACGCGCGAACAACTTGCCGGCCAGTCGTTCATGATTCTTTATCCCAGTGCGGACGAGTACGAGCGCATAGGCGCACGCATGATTCCGATCCTGAACGCCAAGGGCCTGTATTCCGACGACCGCATCATGAAGCGCGTGGATGGCCGCAACAAGGGTGAGACCTTCTGGTGCCACGTCACGGGGCGGGCGCTCAACCGAAGCGCACCGCACGAAGCCGGCATCTGGACTTTCGAGGACCTGAGCTCGCGCCGCCCCGTCACGGCCGAGCTCACCGCGCGTGAACGTGAAGTGGCCGCGCACCTGATGGACGGCATGACCTCCAAGGAAATTGGCCGCGCGCTGGTGATCAGCCACCGCACCGTCGAAATTTACCGCGCCCGCCTGATGCGCAAATACAAGGCGTCCACCACGGCCGACCTGGTACACCGGCTCATGGCCGGGTCGTGAACAGCCCATCTGCCGCACTTTAATTTGCTACGTTTTATATAGCACCTTGCGCTTTACCACAAAGGGCTGGAGGCCTTTTCCGCTTAAACCATTGATGCATGGGTGCTGGCCGGCTCCGAGGGATTGGCCTCTTCACTCGCCAGCCGGTCAAACGGCAATGCCTGCTTCACCAGAATCACCGTACAGGGCGCCGCCATGRCGACCTTGATCGGAACCGTCGCCAGCAGGCGCTGCATCTGCAGGCCATGCGTCGCAGCGCCCATCACGATCATGCTGACATGATTGCCCTGGGCATAGTGCAGCAGTGCCTGCGCAACATCTCCCGATTCGATGACATGAAAAGACACTGTCTGGCTGTTCAGGTGCAAAGGCTGCGCCCACTGGCGAAGCATGCCCAGGTAGCGCCGGTGCACGGTGGTTTCGCTCGTCTGCGTGTCGTGGCCCGGGGTTGCCGACGGATCAATCACCGTCACGCAGGCCAGCCGCGCGCGCGGTGTCGTGCCCAGCACCCGCATCACGGCGCGCCGCAATGAATACAGCGTGGCGTCGCTCACGTCCAGGCAAGGCACGGCCACCAGGATGATGGGCGCCGCATCAATTTGCCGGGAGGGCAGCGGGCTGGGCTGGTAGTCTTTGCCCGCTGCGCGCAGCCAACGCTTGAAATGCACCCAAAATCCCGTGGGGTGCAGGCGCTGGCCCAGCCCGGTCACGGCGATCTGCGCTGGGTCAGAGAGATCCAGCGCCAGGTGTGCAGCCGACGCATAACGCCGGTCGGCCTCGTTCTGCAGGCAGTGCAGGATCACTTCCTGCAGCCATTCGGGCAAGTCTGGCCGCAGCGCGCGCGGCGGCACCGGATCCATCCACAGTCGCTGCCGCAGGCCGCCGCGGGTCTGCGGGTTGCCAAAAGGCAGCGCCCGTGTGGCCAGTTCGTACAACATCACGCCGATGGCAAAGATGTCGCTGCGCGGATCGCCCCGCACGCCCACCACCTGTTCGGGCGCCATCCAGGTCGGGGAGCCGACGGCGGGACGCAGCTCTTCAGCCAGCAGGTCCGGGTAATGCGCGTGGCAAGACAACCCGAAGTCGAGCAGCACGGCACTGCCATCGGGGCGTATCAGCACGTTCGCCGGTTTCAGGTCCAGGTGGCAGGCATCCTGCAGATGCAGGCTGTGTACCGCCTGGGCCACTGCCACACCCAGCCGGGCAATTTCTTCGGCAGGCAGCGGCGCTGCAGCCTCGTCCAGCAGTTGTTGCAGAGTGCGGCCGGAGACGTATTCCATCACCAGGTAAGGCAGCTTTTCGAGGTCTCCCGCTGCCACCAGGCGCGGCACATGCGGCCCGGTCAGCACGGAAAGCAACTGCAGCTCGACCTCAAAGCCCACGATGTTTTCCGCGCCGTCGCCGGGCGTCATGCGCGGCACCTTCATCACCAGCGGAAAAGGCACGGCGTGCGTTGTGTCGGCATACCCCACCTGGTAGATGTGCGCCATGCCACCGGCATGCAGGCATTCGCCAACCACAAATCCATCTACCACGGTGCCGGGTGCCATCAACCTCACAGGCCCGCCTCCAGCCGCTGCGCAAAGTATGCGGGCAGGCCGGCTGCGCGCACATCGGCTGCGGCAGCCAGGTGGTCATAAGCCACGCGGTGGAAAGTCAGCTCGGCCAGCTCCGGGTCAAACAGTGCATACATGGCTTTGGTATTGCCGTCGCGCGGCTGGCCCACCGAACCCACGGTGGCGAGCCAGTAACGGTGCGCCGGCACCGGAATGAGCACGCCCGGGGTAGGCTGAAAGCGCATCAGCCCCTGCCCCGCACCGTGGAAATACAGCGTCTGCTGGTGCACGTGACCGCAAAACACATAGCGCACGTCCGGATCGAGCGATGCGGCGTCAAGGCTGGCTTCGGCGCGGCGTTCATTGTCCACATAGTGCCAGCGCCCCGGCGAGTCGGCACTGGCGTGTACCAGCAGCGCGGTGCCAATGGTGGCCGTCAGTGGCAGTCTCTCGAGGAAATCCAGGGCATCCTTGTCCAGCCGTTCGTGCGTCCAGGCGGCGCCGCTCTGGTCAACCGATCGGGCCTGTGCGGGCGGCGTCACCGTGTGCTGGTCATGGTTGCCCCTGAGCACGACGGCGCCCTCCCCAGCCAGGTCGCGAATCCGTTGCACCACCTCGGCCGGCTGCGCGCCATAGCCCACCAGGTCTCCCAGTATGGCCAGTCGGCCGGCGCCCTGCTCTGCAGCGTGGGCAAGGCAGGCCTCCAGCGCACGCAGGTTGGCATGCACATCGGACAGCAGGGCTATTTTCATAAGGTGAGGCGCAGTTTTATTTCACAGCAGGCAATCCCAGGCAGCTGATGTCCTGTCATTCGGGAGCAGGACAGTACAGTTTGCCGTAAAAGGAAGAGGCCGTGGCTGTTTTTATCCGCGTCAACGCAACTGCCATGCGCCAATGTCCAAGATGGCGGCCATCAGCATGCTACCAAATTAATAGCTGCTTGCGCTCGCCCTGACTGGGCTGCAGGCCACAATCACCTTTATCATCGCCTGCTTTATCGCCGTTGATCCCATCATGCATATCCGCCCTTACCAGGACTCAGACCTCGCCGCAGTCGCCCAGCTGTTCACCGATGCGGTTCATGGCCTGGCGGGAAGCCATTACGACGCCGTGCAGCGCGAGGCCTGGGCGCCTCACCCACCCGATCCGGGCCTATGGAAAACGCGGCTCGGGCCATTACAAATCTTGCTGGCGCAAGACGCGGAAGGCGGCGGTCTGCTGGGCTTTATTGGCTATGAAAAAAATGGCCATATCGACCTCCTGTTTACGTCGCCCGCTGCCGCGCGCCGCGGTGTGGCTTCACAGCTTTACGGCCATGCCGAAACTGCGCTGCGCGGTCTCGGCATCGTGGAGTTTTTTACGGAGGCCAGCCTGGTGAGCCGGCCATTTTTCGAGCGCCAGGGATTCGCGGTGAGGGAAGAGCAATGCGTTGAACGGCGCGGGGCCATGCTCCGCCGCTTTGCGATGACCAAGACCGTCCCCCTGGGCAACCAGGGTTAGTCAACGGTTCAGATGGCGTCCGGCTCGTGCCGGATGGTCTCACGCGTGYGGTGGTGGTCGCGCAATTTTCCCAGCGTGTGGTCAAGCACCCGCTTGAGCTTGTCGCTTGCGCCGCGAAAGGCTTCGTCCTGGCTGGGCGCGTGGTGGTTGACGGCCAGTGGTTCATGGTGCGCCAGCCGCGCTTCCATCACRCAGCGTTTTTGGTCCGGGCTGATTTTGTCGCTGTTTTCATCGCTCATATGAACCTCAATGCGCGTGATGTCGCCCTTGAAGCGACTAAGTGAGCTGTTGAGTTCGGTGCTGGCCCAGCGCTCGAACGATTCGCCGGTGTGCATGGTGTGATTGGAATTGACTTGGACTTGCATGGGTATTGTTTTCCTTTCAGGACGGTTACAGCGAAGAGGCCTGCCGGCCGGGCTGTCTTGCGGTTGCCGGGGGGCAACTGGAAAATTCATTGTGCGCCCTGCACGGCTGCGAGCCTGTAGTCCTGATCCCCACCCTGAAGTAAGGGTGGTTTTCCACACCGCACACGGACATACGGTTTCCTCATGGGGTGAGTGCCTCACCGGGCTTCGGAAAGCGCCAGGCAGCGTGCGCCGATAAATTCCCTGAGCAGGCGCAGGCCGGGCGTCAGTTGCCGCCGTCCCGGTAACACCATGTACAGCGGTACAGCCTCGGTTTGCCATTCTGTGCACAGGGCGACCAGCCGCCCCGCAGCCAGGTCGCCCACCACATCCAGCCGCGACTTGTAAGTGATGCCGCGGCCGGCCAGGGCCCACCGGCGAACCGCGTCGCCATCGTTGGCAACATTGCCGCCAGTGGCACGCACCGTGAGCTCTTCGCCATTTCTCCAGAACTTCCAACGGTCATACACGTCTTCACCCAGCATGAAGCACAGGCAAATATGCTTTGCCAGTGCCTGCGGCGTATCAGGCGTACCGTGCAACGCGAGGTAGGCAGGTGACGCACACAGCACGCGCCGATTCGTCAAATCCACCGGCAACGCCAGCATGCTGGAATCGGGCGGCTCGCCTTGCCGAAAAGCCGCGTCCACCAGGTCGCTGTAGACATTGGTCACGCGATCCGACAGGTGCAGCCGGTATTGAATGCCGGGATGCAACAGCTGAAACGCTTCCAGCCAGGGCAGCAGCACATTGCGGCCGAAGTCTGATGGCGCGGCCAGCTGCAGCACACCGCGCACCTGCTGCCGGCCGCTGGCGAGCTCCAGCTGGGCATCTCGCAGGGCGGCCAGCGCGGGCCGGCAGTGTGCGAGGAAAACCTCACCTTCGCGCGTCAACCGCAAGCTGCGGGTGGAACGCACAAAAAGCGGCGCCTGCAATTCTGCCTCCAGCCGTTTGAGTGCCGCGCTGGCGGCCGCCGGCGTCAGGTCCAGGCTGCGGGCCGTGGCCGACAGGCTGCCTGTGTCGACAGTGCGAATAAAGATTTCCAGGTCTTGCAGGGCTTTCATTTACAAATTTTATTTGCAAATAGCTTCAACTGAAAGCTTGTTTATCTTCATTTTCAAATTCAATACAGTTCAAGAATCAGTTTTGAGCACTGCTGAACACAACGCCACGCAACATCACACGCAAAGGAAATCACCATGAAAGCCATCGGCTACACACAAGCCCACGCACTCAACCAGACCGGCCAAACCGGGTTGACCGACATCACCCTGCCCGACCCGACGCCCACCGGCCACGACCTGCTGGTCGAGGTGAAAGCCGTTTCAGTGAACCCGGTGGACACCAAAGTACGCGCCAGCGCGGCGCGCAGCGCTGGCTCGGATTACAAGGTGTTGGGCTATGACGCCAGCGGTATCGTGCGCGCCGTCGGCCCCGAGGTCACACTGTTCAAGGCCGGTGACAAGGTCTGGTATGCGGGGTCCATCGCCCGGCCCGGCACCAACAGCGAACTCCACCTGGTCGATGAACGCATCGTCGGCCGCATGCCGCAAACGCTGGGGTTTGCCGAAGCGGCCGCCCTGCCGCTGACCAGCATCACCGCCTGGGAGATGCTGTTCGACCGTCTCGGCATCGTGCCGGGCAAAACACCGAACAACAAAACACTGCTCATCATCGGCGCCTCGGGCGGCGTGGGCTCGATCATGACGCAGCTGGCCACGCGCCTGACCTCGCTCACCGTGATAGGCACCGCGTCACGGCCGGAAACCCAAGCCTGGGTGAAGGAACTCGGCGCCCATCATGTCATCGACCACAGCCGGCCGATTGCCGAAGAGCTCAAGCGTATCGGCATCCCCGCGGTGGACTACATCGTGGGCCTCACGCAAACCGACAGCCACCTGGCACAAATCGCCGAAGCCATCGCACCACAAGGCAAGTTCGGCCTGATTGACGACCCGGTGAAGTTCGACATCACGCTGTTCAAACGCAAGAGCGCATCCATCCACTGGGAACTGATGTTCACCCGCCCCCTCTTCGGCACACCCGACATGGTGGCACAGCACCGCCTGCTCAATGAGGTCGCCCAACTTGTCGAKTCCGGCTTGATCCGCACGACGCTGACGGAAACGTTTGGTGTGATCAATGCCGCCAACTTGTGGCGGGCGCATGAGTTGGTGGAGTCTGGGAAGGCGCGGGGGAAGGTTGTGCTTGAAGGATGGGTTTGAGTTTTCTTGTTGAGGCCGGGGCTTGTTCCGGCCTTAACGCCGCAAAGTCTTGAACATCACAAACGCATCCACCAACCCCAACCTCACATGCCGAAAAGCCTCCGGCAAGGTCCCCACAATCTCAAACCCCAATCTTTGCCATAACCGAACAGCACGCTCATTCGTCGACACCACCAGGTTGAACTGCATCGCCAGAAAACCCATGGCCAGCGCTTCCTGCTGGGAGTGCTCGCACATCGCCGACGCCAGGCCTTTGCCCTGCGCTTCGGGCGCGACCACATAGCCGCAGTTGCAGACATGCGCACCCAGCCCCGGCTGGTTGGGTTTGATGAAGTAGGTGCCTAGCACTCGGCCGTCGTCGCTGTTCCCCTCACGCACTACATACGTCGCCCGGGGCACGTCCATCCACACCGCGTGTATTTCAGCTTCTGTGCTGTGGGGCGAAAAGGCATAGGTGTCGCCTGCTTCAAAGGTGGCGCGCAGCAGCGGCCAAACGGCGGGCCAGTCGGCCTCGGTGCAGCGGCGGATCAAGGGCTTGGGTTCATTCATGGCGGATAAGGATAAAAGTTATTTGCTATATTTTTAGTAGCTATACATCCATGTATAGGAAGGGCTACAACCTCAAATCGCTTACAAACCTCAAGCTTTTGGAGGCGCATCAACAACCTCGGCCGCCGTGCGAAATGCCTCGACCGCGGCGGGCAGGCCGCAATAAATGCTCGCGTGCAGCAGCACTTCCTGAAGCTGCTCGGGCGTCACGCCGTTGTTGAGCGCGCCGCGCACATGGCCTTTGAGTTCGTGCTGTTTGCCCAATGCCGTCAACATGGCTACGGTAATCAGGCTGCGTGTTTTCAGGTCCAGCCCCGGCCGCTGCCACACGTCACCCCAGGCATTGCGGGTCACAAAGTGCTGGATCGGCAGGGAAAAACCGGTGGCCTTGTCGAAAGCATTGGCCACAAAATCCTCGCCCATTACCTGTTTGCGGGTGGCGAGGCCTTTGTCGAAATCCTTGTCTGCGGGCTGCGTCATGGAGGCTCCTAAAAGACGAAGCGTAATGGAAAGCAAAAAAGCCCGCTCCGGTCTTCACCGGGCGGGCTTTGCCTCAATCAGGCAAGGTCGTAGCGATCCAGGTTCATCACCTTGTTCCAGGCTGCCACAAAGTCACGCACGAAGACCTGCTGCGAATCGCTGCACGCATAGACCTCCGCAATGGCCCGCAACTGCGAGTTCGAACCGAAGACGAGGTCGATCACCGTACCCGTCCATTTGAGTTCGCCCGTCGTGCGGTCGCGTCCCTCCAGCACATCTTCTGTGTCGGCAGATTTCTGCCACTTCGTGCGCATGTCGAGCAGGTTCACAAAGAAGTCGTTGCTCAAGGTTCCGGGCCGCTTGGTGAAAACTCCATGCTGGGCCTGCCCGACGTTGGCATTCAGGGCGCGCATGCCGCCAACCAGAACCGTCATCTCGGGAGCGCTCAGCGTCATCAGGTTCGCGCGATCCACCAGCTGCTCGGCTGCCCGCTGCGCCTGCCCCTTGCGGGTGTAGTTGCGAAAGCCGTCTGCGGCAGGTTCCAGCACGGCAAAAGACGCCACATCGGTTTGCGCTTGCGAAGCGTCCGTGCGGCCCAGTGAAAAAGGCACCTTCACGTCGTGGCCGGCTTTCCGTGCAGCCGCCTCGACGGCCGCGCAGCCACCGAGAACGATCAAATCAGCCAGCGAGATTTTCTTGCGGCCGGACTGCGCGCCGTTGAACTCGCCCTGGATGGCCTCCAGCACTTTCAGGACTTTCGCCAGCTCGGCCGGTTGATTGACCTGCCAATCCTTTTGCGGTGCCAGGCGGATGCGCGCACCGTTCGCGCCGCCGCGCTTGTCGCTGCCGCGGAAGGTGGAAGCAGACGCCCAGGCCGTTGTGACGAGCTGGGAGATGGAGAGCCCGGAGGCGAGGACCTTGGCCTTGAGGCCTTCAATATCCTGCTCATTGACCAGCGGATGATCGACGGCGGGAATGGGGTCCTGCCAGATCAGTGCCTCCTTCGGCACCAGCGGGCCCAGGTAGCGCGCAGCCGGGCCC
>NZ_JBFUGX010000030.1:0-14133 GCF_056402675.1 Polaromonas sp. P3_C2
GTAGAGCTGGAACCAGAAGGGGTGGCGGTCTGTGCCGGTGGCCACGTCTTCGATGGAACAGATGCTCATGGTCGAGAGCGTGAAGGGGATGCCGAATTTTTTGGCAGCGCGGGCGCCCAGGATTTCGCCATCAGCGTGCTGCATGCCTGTGAGGCCCGTGGGCGCGATGGCAACCGGCATGGCTACCGGCTGGCCGATCATCGTGGTCGCTGTGCTGCGGTTTTCCATGTTGACGGCCACGCGCTGGCGCAGCTTGATCTTCTGGAAGTCGCTTTCGTTGGCGCGGTAGGTGCTTTCCGTCCACGAGCCGGAGTCGGCGTAGTCGTAAAACATGCGGGGCACCCGCTTTTTGGCCAGGACGCGCAGGTCTTCGATGTTGGTGATCACGGGCATGGGGTCTCCAGACGACAGTTTTTTTGGGGAAGCTGCCGCCATGGTAGCGCCCGTGTTTGCGTTCTTGCGTGAATTCTGGTCCCGAGGCTTTGAAATTATTGATAAGCCACTGTCCCGCATAATCTGCGCCGGTGCGCCCCCGGGGGCGCTACCTCAACAAAAAGCGGCGACCAGGGCCTGTTCGCCAATACAAGGGAATTACTTATGCAACGCACTCTCTTCACACTGATTCCAGTCCTGACGCTCGCACTGCTGGCCGGATGTACCCGCATTGAAACCGGCGAAGTGGGCTTGCGCATCAACTTTGACAAAACCACAGACCCGACCGAGCGTCTGCCGGGCTCCTTTAACCAGACGCTGATCGGCGATATCCTGACCTTCAAGATTCAGGACGTGGCGGTGGCCGTGGACAACATGACCCCGCTGGCGTCCGACAACTCAACCGTCAAGGACTTTGACATGACGGTGGTCTATAACGTCAATCCGACGGCCGTTTCCGAGCTATGGACCACCAAAAACCGGACCTTCCATGGCCTGTCGGACAAAGGCGGCGATATCCTGCTGATGCAGAACTATGTGGCGATGAGCGCGCGCAATGCGGCTTACAAGGTGGCGCGCGAATATGAATCGCTCAAGATGGCCGACAACCGGCCGGCGATTGAGCAGAAAATCCGCGAAAACGTCATCAAGACGCTGACCGAGGAAAAGCTGGCGGACAAGATCACGGTTTCCCAGATCCAGGTACGTGCCATTACCCCCGCCGATGTGATTGTTCAGAGTGCCAACGAACTGGTGCGGGCGCAGAACGAGCTGAAAACCAAAGAGGTCGAGGTGCAGACCGCCAAAAAGGAGGCTGAGCGCATTKCTGCCTTGAACGCCAACGCGGGCGCGATTGGCTACATGAACGCCATGGCCAACCTGAAGATCGCCGAAGGCGTTGCCGCAGGCAAGGTGCATACCATTGTGGTGCCCTATGACTTCAAGGGCATCGTGAACGCAAAATGAGCCTGGGCCGGCGGCGYGCATCCCGCGCTGGCGGGGCTGAAATTATTTCCACACCCCCGCCGCCGCCGCCGCCGTCTCTTACCAGCTGCCGGACGACCCACCACCGCTGCTGGAGCCACCCGACGAACTCCGGCTGCTCGAGCTGGAGCTCGAACTGCTGCCCGACGAGCTGCTGCCATCCCGGTCATCGCGCCCACTGCTGCTGCCGGAACCCCCCGTGAAGAAGCCGAACAGCATCGCCAGCCCGAATGCCATGCCTGTCGGCATCCAGGATTCCCAGTCAGTTAGAAGCAGGTCTGGCGGGTTTTGAAACGCCACATACCCCACAACGCAGGCCACCAGGGCGCTGCGCACGCCAAACTCCACCAGGCTGCGTTTGTAGGCCGCGCGCATACCCATGGCGATCAGGCCGAGCAGTAAACAGCCTATACCGCCTCCCAGGGCGTAGAGCAGGCCCAAACCGAAGCGGTTGGCGCCCACCACGAAGGCAATGCCGACCATGGCGCTGATCGCCAGTGCGATACCACCCGTCACCAGGCGCACCGTGCGGGAACGGCCGCAGCCGAACCCCAGCGCAAACGCCAGCGGCACGGGGAAAGAGAGCAGGATGGCGCCGATGGCGGGACTCTTCAGGACAACCACCGCCACCGCCGGGACGGCCGCGACGACGCCGACCGTCACCGGCCACTTCCAGGTGCGGCGCGCCCGAACCACGCCCACGGCAAAACCCCACAGCAGTGCGGCAATAAAAGCCCAGCCAAAGGGCGTGATGCCACCGCGGCTCGCTTCCGGGGGGTCAATGTCGCCCCGCACCAGCGCGCCGATGTGGCTGATGGCCGCTTCCAGTCCGCCCGCGTAGTCGTTCTTGCGAAACCGCGGCTTCATGTCCTGGTCGATGATGCGGCCCGCCAGCACGTCGGGCACGGTGCCCTCCAGGCCCTGGCCCACCTCGATGCGCATGCGCCTGTCCTCCAGTGCCACCAGGATCAGGATGCCGTCGTCGCGCTGGGTGTCGCCGAGTTTCCATTTCTCAAACACGCGCGTGGCGTATTCCTCGATGGAGTCTTCGCCCGTGGTCGGCAGCATGTACACGACGACTGCTGCGCGCGTGTCTGCTTCGATTGCCAGGATTTGTTCGTTCAGGGCCGCGACCTGGGCTGTGTTCAGCGTGCCGGTGGTGTCGAGCACGCGCGCGCTGTAAGGCGGAACCTGCACCCGGACGGCACCGGCGGGCGTGGCGATTTGCGCGGTATCGCTCGGCGTGGCTCCCTGTGCGGCATCGGACGGCACGTCTGTCTGTCCGGCACGCGCCGGTGCTGCCATGGCATCACCCGCCGCCAGCATGCACAGCGCCACCCACAGAACAACCAGCGTTCTATAGAAAAAACGCCGGGTTTCAGCCGCTGAAGGAAATAACGGGGCGCGTTGAAGGTGAAGCATGGAAGGTTTGGGGTAGAGCATGGCCGGTACAGCGTTGTCGGATGCCGGCGCTGGAAAGATCAACGTGCCGCAGTCGCGCCGCCGCGCACGCTGGCTTCGCGCACACCGGCACCGCGCACTTCGAGCCGTATCTCGTCGGCCACCTTGCCGCCGGCATCGACCAGTTGCACCACATGCCGGCCCGGCCAGGGCATCCACTGCGCTTGGGCCCCGCGCGCAAACTCCTTGCCGTCCATCAGCCAGCGCGTGCCGCGGCCTTCGGCGCTGAAGCTGACGCGCTGGTGTTTCGGCGGGATGTCCGGGTCCAGGGCAATGATGGTGCCGGAGGCAGGGGCGGTGATGCGGGGCGGGGCGTCGGGTTCGGCAACCGGTTTTCTCAAGCCATTTCGTGCTGTAGCCCTTTCAGATCGGGCGCTACCAGCTCCTGAATTCATAGCAAAAACGGTTTGCTCCGTGCCTTTCAGGAACCATTCGTTGCGGGCTGCTTCGAGCGGCGTGCCGCCCTGGTTGCCAAACCGGGTCTGGCTTTGCACCAGGCCGGCGGGCGGCAACGGCGCGCGGCTGGGTTCGGTTTTATGCAGGTAATTCATCACCGCCGCCCAGATGGGGGCGGCGCCCGTGGTGCCGCTCACGTCCCACATGGGCGCGCCGCTGGCATTGCCCACCCACACGCCCACGGTGTAGCGCTGCGAGAAGCCCATGGCCCAGTTGTCGCGCATGTCCTTGCTGGTACCGGTTTTCACGGCGCTCCAGAAGCGGGTGGCCAGGATGCTGTCGGTGCCGAAGGTGCGGGCGCGCGCCATCGGGTCGGCCATGATGTCGGTGGCGATAAAGGCCGCGCGTGCATCCAGCGCGGGCTTGAAGACCGGTTTGGGGTTTCTCGCCAGCGAAGTCGCGCTGTAGCGACCGCCGTTGGCCAGCGTGCGGTAGGCATTGGTGAGGGACAGCAAAGACACCTCGCTGCTGCCCAGCGCCAGGCTGTAGCCGTAATAGTCACCCGACTCCTTGAGCGGCAGGCCCACGGCTTTGAGCTGTTTGTGAAAGGCATCGGGCGTCACCATCACCAGCGTACGCACGGCCGGCACGTTCAGCGACGCACCGAGTGCGGTGCGGGCCGATACCAGGCCCTTGAACTGGCGGTCGTAGTTTTGCGGAATGTAGAGCCCGCCCGCGGTCTGGATCTGCGAGGACGAATCTTCGAGCAGCGACGCTGCGGTGATGCGGCGCTCGGCAATGGCCTCTGCATACAAAAACGGCTTGAGCGTGGAGCCCGGCTGGCGCAGTGCCATCACACCGTCGACTTCGGCGGCGCCGCTCAGTTCGCCCGACGAACCTACCCAGGCCAGCACCTCGCCGGTGGCGTTGTCCAGCACGACAATGGCGCCGTCTTCGACGTGGCGGCCGCGCAGCTCGCGCAGCTGCTGGGTCAGGGTCTGCACGGCAAAACGTTGCAGCGGCGCGCGTGCGGTAGAAACCAGCGTGCGGGGCACGCCCGTACGCCCGGGGGTATCGGCCTGGGCCGCGAGCAGCCGGCGCGCCAGGTGCGGCGCCACGCCTTCACTCGGGTCAAACGCCTTGCGCTGCAGCGCGGCAGTGGCAAGCAGGTCCAGACCCTCGCAGTCGGCCTTGGCCGGCGCTTGCATGGTTTTCAGCACGCCGCAAGCTCGCTGTGACACCTGCGCGGCCTTGGCGTTGGGCGCACGCACCAGCGCGGCGGCGATCGCGGCCTCGCGCTCATCCAGCCCATGCGCAGCCTTGCCAAACAGTGTGCGGCTCAGCGCGTCGATGCCGACAAGTTCGCCGCGAAACGGCACAAGATTCAGGTATGCCTCCAGGATCTGGTCCTTGCGCCAGCGTGCCTCCAGCACCTGGGCCGACACGGTCTGCCCCACCTTTTGCGCCATGCTGCGGCCACCCGCACCGGCGCGCCAGTCCTCGTCGAGCAGTCCGGCCAGCTGCATGCTGAGGGTGGAAGCGCCGCGGGTTTTGGTGTTCCACAGATTGCCCCAGGCCGCTGCAGAGACAGCGCGCCAGTCCACACCGCTGTGCTCGTAAAAGCGCTTGTCCTCACTCAGAATCAGTGCCGTGCGCAGGGCCGGCGACACATCGGGCAGCGCTACCCACTGGCCGCGCCGCACGGCGCTGTCGATGCGCAGGCGCTGGATGACTTCACCACTGCGGTCGAGGATGAGCGTGTCGGAGGGGCGGAAGTCGCGTTTGACTTCGTCGAAGGTGGCGACGGCATGGGCAGGCGATATCGCCCCGCCCGCCAGAGCAAGGGCCAGCGTCAAGCTTGTGAAAATGCGTTTCGGCTCGCGATTCATTTCTTTGTGCAAAGTCTCAGGTTGGTCCGGGTGGCTTGCACCACCGGCAGATAGGCCTCTGAATCGCTAGGAGGGTAGCTCCCCTTGATTTCATCGTCAGACTTTGCGGCGTCAGGCGCGAGGCCTTGCAAAGTCTTGATGCAGGCCGCGCGGTCACCCAGCTTGAATTGTGTGAGAGCAAGGTCGTTCAATACCCAGGCCGATTCAATCCAATGGAGGAATGACTTGCACTGCATTGCAACAGGCTGGATCACAGCCAAGGCGGCAGCGTAGTCTTTCGCCACATAACTCTTCTTGAAATTCTTCTTCGACTCATTAATGCTCTTGCGCACGCAAAGAGGCTCAGGCTTGCGGTACGTCCCCTCAAACCATGCCCGCATGCCGCAGAAATCGCGGCATGCGTCGGCGCCGTTGGTTGAGACCTTGACATCCTGGCCCTCGGTCTTGAAGCTCACCTGGCATGCGGATTTCCCGATCTTCGACTTGCCATCGACGATCACGCCGTCCAGGTCGCATACGTGTGCGTTGGCTCCCGTGGTCTCTATCGCGAACTTTCCGCGCGGCTGAACCCGCAGCGTGCCCGATGCACCGTCACTGATCACGTATTCACCCTCGGCAGGCGTGCTGAACTGTGCAAGGACCAGGTTGGCGCCCAGGAGCATGAATGCATAAAGGGCAAGTTTCACTTTGACGCCTCCAGTCTTTTTCATGCCGGCAACCCAATCTTCGTCGCCGCGTTGAAGAGCTGGAACAGCTGCGCCTGCCACGGCCCCTCGGATTCCACCGCGGTCTGCACCAGCACAGTTTGCGTCACCCGGTCTACCAGCACGCGCTGTCCGTGGTGGCCATTCATCATCATCCAGCTGCCGTCGGCCTTGGGATGCCAGAAGAAATTCTTGTAGCCGAAGCCGCGCATGGCCGTGCCGTGCCGGACTTGCGCATCGGCGGCCGACCATGAGGAGCATTCGTCTATCCATTTTTTGCTGACGACCTGGCGGCCTTCCATGGCGCCGTCCTGCGCGATCAGCTGCGCCAGGCGCGCCCAGTCGCGCAGCCGCGCGCCAAAGCCTATGCAGTTGAACTCCTTGCCTTTGCTGTCGCACAGCCAGCTGGCGCCGCCCTCTGCGCCCAGCGGCTGCCACAGGGCTTCTTCGCAAAAGGCCGCCAGCGGTTTGCCGGTGACCTGGCGGATGACCATGCCGATGGTCAACGGGCACAATTCGTTGTAGTTGTAGCGTGTGCCGGGTGGCTCCTGCACGGCGTTCCAGCCGCGCACCACGGTCTCCAGGTCGCTGCCGCTGCCGAGGAGGGCTTGCGGGTAGATCGTGGGGTTGTCGCGGTCGTGCAGGATGGCCGCGCCGCTGGACATATTGGCCAGGTGGCGCAGGGCAATACCGCCGTGCAGCGTGCCCTTCAGTTCGTCAACGTACATCTGCGGCGTGTCGTCCATGGAACGGATCAGGCCGCGGTCCAGGCAGATGCCCAGCAGCAGGGACGTCACGCTCTT
This sequence comes from Polaromonas sp. P3_C2, assembly GCF_056402675.1. NCBI lineage: Bacteria > Pseudomonadati > Pseudomonadota > Betaproteobacteria > Burkholderiales > Comamonadaceae > Polaromonas > Polaromonas sp. P3_C2. The sequence goes on from NZ_JBFUGX010000030.1 coordinate 6,670, forward strand.
GGCCATGGACCAGCTCGTCATGCGCATGTCGGGTTTGCGGTCGAACTGGTAGGACTCCAGCAGCACCGTACCCTTGCGCGCGATGAGCAGGCCGGTCACCGGCCAGGCCTTGAGATAGTCCGCCGCCGATTGCGCGACCGGCGCGAAGGCCTGGAGGCTTTCGGCCGATGCCGCCTTCAGCGTGGAAGCCTGCGCGGGCGCGGCGATGGGTCGCGCCCGGAACATGGTTTCATAGCCGCCGGAATAATTTCCGACGCGGTAGTCCTTGTCGGTCCAACTGCGGTTGCCGCCCCAGCCGGCCGGGTAGCCGGAGCGTTGCTGCCAGTCGGCGGCGGCCGCGGCCGCCCCGCGCGGCAGGGCAATGCCCGCAGCCAGTGCGACGGCCAGGGAACGCCGCTGGATCATTTTGCGGCTTCCACCTTCACCCGTGCATTCGGCGACTCGCCAAACATCTCGGGCGCATACATGGCCTCGACCCGGCTAGGCGGCAGAGCGAAGTCACCGACGTTGTTCAGTCGCACGGTGTATTCCATCTTCACCACACCCTTGGGCAGGTATTCGTAATAACTGCGGAAGGCCTCAAAGCTGCGCTCTTCAAACGCCGGCCAGCCCGCACCGGTTTTCTTTTCGCCGCTGGTGGCAAYTTCGGAATCACGGCCCAGACCGCCGCCGAGGATCGTTGCGCCGCCCGGCACCGGGTCGCTGATCACAACCCAGGTCATGTCGGCGCTGGCGTTGACTTCGAGCGTGATGCGGATCACGTCGCCGCGCGTGTAGACGCCTTTGACGGCCTGCTCCACCGGGGTGATCGTTTTCTTGATTTGGTAGCCAGCGTTGAAAGGCGCCTTCAGCTGGATGGCCGCGATGGATTGCAACGTGAGCCACGGTTTCCCGGGGCCTTGATGCGTCACGGTCAACGTGTCCTTCGCTGCGCTGCCCCAGGGCAGGAACATGCTGTTGTTGCGCAGGTTGCCGGGCGAAGCCGGTGCGCCGAAGAAGGTGGTCTGGTTGGGTGCGCCGGCTGCGTCGGTTGCCTTGACGCGGTCAACCTTGGCCCAGTCCACGCTCGCTACGCTGGCGGCTGCCGCTGCCAGCGTCGCCTTGGTCACGCCCGCTACCGGCGTGGCTTCAAACCTGGCCGAGAACTTGTCGAGGGCCAGGCCACCCCACAGGTTGGCCGTGGTGGTGTGCCACGCACCCTTTTGCTGGCGCGCGATAAAGCCGTTGGCCAGGCGGCCCATGTCGTCTTTCCAGGCGGGGTCGTCCATCACGGCCAGCATCAGGCGCGCGGTGTTCACATCACCGTTGGTCATCAGCCACCACCAGTAGTCGTCCTTCTCGGTGCTGAAGATCAGCTTGGTGCCCTGGAAGGACAGGCGCGAACGCAGCACCTGGTTGGCTTCGGCGATGCGCTGCTCACGCTGCGGCACATCGGCCACGCGTTTCAGGATATTGAGCCAGTCGATCACCGCGTGTGTGGGCCACTGGTTGGGCGCAATCGTGATGCTGCCCAGCATGCGGCCCTGCGCCTTGCCGTAGCGCGAGAGCGCTTCCAGCGCGGCCAGCTTGCGCACGTCGAGGTCTTTGCGTGGGCTCCAGAACTCGCGCTGGATACGGCCTTCCACAAACGCGATCAGGCCGCGCTCCATGGGGGCGCGCGCATCGTCGGGCAGGGCAAACGCCGGGTTGAGGCCAGAGGCTTCGTGCGTGGCGGCCAGCAGGTAGGCCGTCAGTGCATCGCTGCCGCGATTGGCTTCGCCGTCGCGCGGCGGGAAGTAATTGGCCAGGCCATCACTGTCCAGGTAGCTGGGCAGTTGTGCCAGCACGGTCTGCCAGAGCTTGCTGTCGCGCAGTCCCACCGACTTGCTGGTTTTTTGCTCCAGGCAGATGAACGGGTACATCGCGAAATAGTCGCGCACGCCGTCCATGCCTTCGGCCAGTTTCGGCTGCAGCGACATCTTCAGGCCGCCGCGGCCGGGCAGGGCGTCAGCCGGCGGGTTCACGTCCAGCGTGAAGCTGCCGTCGACCTGCACCAGTGTGGCTTGCTGCACGGTCAGTGGTACGGCCGGGATGATGCGCTGACGCGCCTTGAGGCCGTCGCGTGCGCCGGAAATCGTGTCTTTGGCCTCGATCTCCCACAGGATGGCTTCGGCGCGTGTGAACGCGAGCTGCGCCGGCGCGGTGACTATCCAGGCCACCTCACGCGCTTCGCCCGCGGGGATGTCTACCATTTGCGGTTTCAGGTCCAGCATCGTGGCGCGCGGGCTCACTTCCACCTTCATGGCCACCTTGGTGGTGTTGCGCAGCGTCAGTTGCGCGCGGAACTGGTCGTCTTCCCGCACCAGTGGCGGCAGGCCGCTGATGATTTGCAGGTCCTGTGTGGCCTTGATGCTGGTCTGGCCCGTGCCGAAGAGGCCGGTGCCTGCGTCAGCCACTGCCACAATCTTGAAGGTGGTCAGCGCGTCATTGAGCGGCACCATCACCACGGCCTGGCCGTTGGCGTCCAGTTGCACCTTCGGGTTCCACAACAGCAGGGTATCAAGCAGTTCGCGTGTGTTGCTGCGCCCGCCGCCACCGCCGGCTGCTACAGCCTTGCGGCCGAAATGCCTGCGCCCGATGATTTCCATTTGCGCGGTCGAGGTTTCCACGCCCCAGGCGCGGCGCTGCAACATCGCATCCAGCAGGTTCCAGCTGCTGTTGGGCATCAGCTCCAGCAGGGCCTGGTCTACCGCGGCCAGCGCCACTTCGGCATTGGCGGCCGGCTGCCCATTGGGCAGCTTGGCGGTAATGGTTACCTTGGCCTGGCTGCGCACGGCATAGCTTTCCTTGTCGGTTTTCACGCTGACGTCGAGCTGGTGCGCCTTGGTGCCCACACGTATTTCAGCCACGCCCAGGCGGAAGGCCGGTTTGCTCAAGTCGACCAGCGCAGTGGGCGCGACGTATTCACGGCCTTCGTACCAGAAGGATGTCCACCATTCACGTGGTGCCTTGTAGCCCCAGGTGAAGAAGCTGTACCAGGGCACTTCGCGCAGCCGGCCGCGCAGGGCCAGCACGCTCACGTACACATTCGGCCCCCAGCCTTCCTTGATCTGCAGGTTCACCGTCGGGTCCTGGCCGTTGAGCTGTACCACCTGGGTTTCAACAATGCCCTCACGCTCAACGGCGACCAGTGCCGTGGCAAACCGGAAGGGCATGCGCACCTGGAACTTGGCGGTTTCGCCGGGCTGGTAGCTTTTCTTCTCGGGCAGCACGTCCATGCGGTCGTGGTCTTCACCGCCAAACCAGAGCTCGCCCTGGCGGGTGACATACACATTGCTGGCGGCCTGGATGGTGTTGCCGTCCTTGTCCTTGGCCGTCACGATGAGTTCGACCTCACCGGGTTCACCGAGCTTGGTCTCGCACAGCAGCAATCCGCGCGAATCGCTCTTGCCGCTGCAGACGCTGCCGAGGTCTTTGACCTCAGTTTTGTTGTCGTAGGTGTAGAAGCCGCCCACCATGCGCTTGCGGCTGGTGGTGGTGATGCGCGCCACGGCCTTCACCTCGAGCGACACGCCAGGGGCGATCTTGCCGGTCAGGTCAAGCGCCAGCGCCTGGAACTTGATCTTCTGGCTGGAAGACACCCAGCCTTCAGTCTTGATGCCCGCCACCACAGCCGCCGGCCAGACGGTGGAAGTGCTGCGAATGGTCTGCACTTCGCCGTTCGGGTCGGCATAGGTGGCTTCCATCAGCAGCTCCTGCGGCTGCCTGCGCTCGGGAATGTCGTTGATGGTGAGCTTGCCTGCGCCATTGCGGTCCAGCGTCAGCGGGAGTTTGTCGGCAATCACGCGCTGGTCCTGCGAAGAGGTGCTTTCCTCTTCGCCCTGGTTGCCGGCGCTACCGCGGCCGGTGCTCGGTGGCGAGAAGTTGAATTCGTCGAAATCGCTGTAGCTCAGGGACTTGCCGCGCACCAGCGCCGACACCCGTACGGGCAGGGCCACGGCGCCGCCGCCCGCCACGTAATTGATCTGCACGTCGGTTGGCACGGACTTCACATTGACGAGTGGCTTTTTATCGGAAGGATTGATGCGGCCTTCAAGCACCGGCAAACGGAACTCTTCCACACGGAACTGCCCGCTGGAAAAACTGCGCTCGCGGCTGCCGCGTTCGCCCTTGAGCTGCACTTCATACACACCCAGCTTGGCAGCAGGCGGAATGGCAAAGGTGTTTTCGGCGCTTTGCCCGCCCGTGGCGGTCTTGCGCCAGGTGATCGGCTGGGTGTATTGCTGGCCGCTGCCGACATGCGTGATGACCAGCGTGGCGGGTGCGCCCTCGGGCAGGCCAAAACCCTTGCTGGTTTCGGTGCGCAGCAGGTGTTTCATCGACACCGTTTCGCCGGCGCGGAACAGCGTGCGGTCAAAGACAGTGTGTGCCCGTTCGTTGGGCAGCGGGTCGCGGCTGGTCGGCACATTGAAGCGCCAGGGTTCAATGCCCTTGTGCCAGTCGCTCCAGGTGAAGGCGAGGTCTTCAATGCCGGCCACTGTGCTGCGCGCGCTCACGAAATAGGCATTGGCGGAGTCGCTGCCTGGGCAACGAGGCGGCTCGGAAGACAGGCCGCTGAAATTGGCGATGCCCTGTGCGTTGGTGACAGCCTTGGCGATCTCGGTGCCGTTGCAGCCCGAGACGCGCACCGTGGCGCCAGCCACCGGGGCGCCCTTGTCGAGCGTGGTGACCCAGGCCAGCGAGTTCTCGCGGCCCAGCTTGAAGTGCACGCCCAGGTTGGTCACCAGGGCGGAAGTGCGCACATACATGGTCCGGCTATTGCCGTAGCGTTCGTCGAGCAGCGAGCTGCCCAATTTTTGCGAAGCGATCTCGACCACGTGAAAACCGGGTGCCAGCGGGATGCCGACCACCTCAAACGGACGTGGGTCGGTGCCTGCGGCGGGCTTGGGCAGGTCCAGTGTCTTCACGCCGGCCTGGCCGGCCAGCAGCGAGACCATGCGCGACTGCACGTAGTCCCGGTCGCGTGATTCGAGTGGTTTGGGTAGCGGCCCCTTGATATCAGCAGCCGCTGCCTTGCGTGAAACCTGGTAGTCGTCGTAGCGCTGTACCTTGCGGAACCAGGCAATGATGTCGGCGTCGGTGCGGGGCTGGAGGTCGCTGACCTTTCCGGCCGGTGCCGCGCCGGGTGTGAGCCCTTTCACGGGCAGCAGGGCTTCGACATTGCGCAGCGTGACGGGCAGCAGGGCCGGGTCGCCCGGTTTGGTGTTGGGTTCGGCAAAGCGTTCGACGATGCCGAAGGGAGAGGCGGCGAACTTGGCCAATGGCGGCATGGAGCCTGTAGCCACCTTGAGCGGGAAGCTGTCGGCATTGCGCAGCGTGCGGCCCGAAGCATCCTTGAAACCTCTGGGCAGCTCCAGCATGAATTGCCCCTGTTCAGGAAACAGCGGCTTGAAGGTCACGTTGCTGACCAGGCTGTCGCCGTCACTGTTGCCTTCCTCGAAGGCGGGCTTGAACGTGTCCTTGTCGCCCTTCAGGCGTATGGCCTCGGCCAGCTTGCGCGGCACGGGGGTGTTGAAGTTCAGGGTCATGGGCCGCATCGGCAGGCAGGCCGACTGGGCGTTTTCGCGTTCGCAGGTGAAGCTGGCCGCAAACGGCTCGCGTACCTGGAAGTTGTAGCGTTTTTCCACCGAATTGGGTATGCCGCTGGGTGTGCTGACGCCTTTGCCGTACACCAGCTGCACTTTGGCAGCCGATGTCAGGCGCCGGTTGCAGGTCAGGGTGGCGTAGCGCAGCGGATCCTGGGCTGCAGCCTTTTCCAGGCCCAGCGACTTGAGCAGTTCGTTGCGCTCGTTACCGTCGATGAGCTTGACAGGAACACGTTCACCCAGGCCTTCCACGTTGCACCAGACGTTTTCGCGAATGCTGGCCAGTGTGGCGGCGCCGTTGAACTGCAGCACGAAGTACTGTTCTTCGTCGATGCGCTCATAGGTGCCGGGACGGAGGTTCTGGATGAAGGGGCCGCCAGTATTGAATTTATAGGAAGTGTTGCCGCCCACGGGCTGGCTTTTGGGCGACTTGAAGGTGCTGACCACCTGCACCGAACAACTCACGCCAGGTGGCAGGTCGTTTTCAAATTCGAACGCCCATTCGCGTTCATTGATCCAGCGGCCGGAGCCCTTGGTGGCCTGTGCATCACTACAGCTTAGTGACAGCGGGGCAGGCGCCTTGGGATCGCCGAAATTGACGGCGCCTTCGTCAAATTTGGCGACGATTTGCCTGACACGGGCGACTTCGCCTTGCGGCGAAAGGCTGGTGATTTGCAGGGCATGGGCATGCAGCGAGACAGCCGCGATCAGTGCCAAAGCGGCTTTTTTCATTATTGGGCTCACGTTTTCCTCTCCTTCGGGAGGCCAAGCGTAGCCGATTTGGATGTAACAAAATGTCCCGTGAAATGGGCGAAAACCGCTCAAAAAAAAGCGGGCCTGGAGCCCGCTGGTGTGATTTTCAGAGGGCCTCCAGCAAAAAGCGGAGAGCCCCTGCGTCAGGATGCTCAGCTGAAGTTCACCGGCACAAAAATTTTGCTGTCGCCCCGCTGTATCAGAAGCGCCACGGATTTCTCTGCTTTGGCCACGGTGGCGCGCACCTGGTCGATGTTTTTCACCGGAACGCCGTTGATGGACAGCAATACGTCGCCAACCTGCACCCCGGCCATTGCCGCCGGGCCGCTGGCCTGTTGGACCACCAGGCCGTTGTCCACGCCGGCTTCCTGCTTTTCATCGGGCTGCAGCGGGCGCAGCGCCAGGCCCAGCTTGCCCTGGTTGGGCGTGTCCTTTTTGGCTGCGGCCTGGGCCGTCTTCTCGTCGGCATTGGCCAGCCTGGCAGTGACCACCTTGGCGGCGCCCTGCCGCCAGATGTCCAGCCGGATGCTGTCGCCGGGCGCTGCCAGGCCGATCAGCGCGGGCAAGTCGCCCGAGGACACGATGGGCTGGCCGTTCACGCCGCGGATCACGTCACCCGACTGCAGGCCGGCCTTGTCCGCCGGGCCGCCTTTTTCCACACTCGAAACCAGCGCGCCTTCGGGCTTGTCCAGCTTGAAGGAGTCGGCAAAGGACTGGTTGACCTCCTGCACCGCTACCCCCAGGCGCGCATGCTCGACCTTGCCGGTCGCCACGATCTGGTTCTTGATCCGAACGGCCACGTCGACCGGGATGGCGAAAGACACGCCCTGGTAGCCGCCGCTGCGGGTGTAGATCTGCGAATTGATGCCCACGACTTCGCCGCGTGCGTTGAACAGCGGGCCACCCGAGTTGCCCGGGTTGACGGCCACGTCGGTCTGGATGAAAGGTACGGCGCTGTCGTCAGGCAGCGAACGGCCCTTGGCGCTGACCACGCCGGCGGTCACGGTGTTTTCAAAGCCGAAGGGCGAGCCGATGGCCAGCACCCATTCGCCGACCTTGAGCTCGCTGATCTTGCCGAGCGTCACCT
>NZ_JBFUGX010000031.1:0-13571 GCF_056402675.1 Polaromonas sp. P3_C2
TTTCGGGATATCCAGAATTCCCAAGCGGCAAAGTTGGAGGGCATGTCGGAAATCCGCTTGAGGAGTCAAGGAAAGTCTATCGCCGAGGCCACGCAACAGGGTTGCAACATGATTGACTTTTGAGATCAATTATTTGAATAATTGAATTCAGAAATTTGGAGAAGTGTGTGATTAAAGAAAAAAGAGAAATAAAAGTGCGTTTACAGAATGAAACAACTACCCCGCGACCTGACCTGGACCGGGTTGATCGAGTGATCCTGCGCTTGCTCCAGCGCGATGCATCGATCTCCAATGTGGCACTGGCAGCCAAGGTGCACCTGAGCCCCGCAGCCTGCTTGCGCCGGGTGGAGCGCCTGAAGTCGATGGGCCTGGTACAGCGCATCGTCGCGTTGCTCAATCCTGCTTCGCTGAACCTTGGCATGCTGGTCGTGATCGGCGTGGTGTTGGACCGGTCCACACCGCAGTCCTTCGCCGACTTCGAAAAAGCGGTGCAGAAGGTGCCGGGCTGCCTGGAATGCGTGGTGGTGACGGGCGAGTTCGACTATTTCGTCACCGTCCGCACGCAGGACAACGAATCGTTTAACCGCCTGCATGCCGCGGAGCTGCTCTACCTCCCGGGGGTGCGGCAGATCCGCACCTTCGTCGTGCTGAAGCAGGTGCTCTCAACGACGGAATTGCCTGTTATGTAGTGTTCAGGGTGTTGACAATCCCGATGAAGGTTGAAGCGCACCCGACCATGGACAACGCGCATTGCCACGAGTGGTACCGGCACGCACCGTCGGTTCTTCAAGCCTGCCTTGAGGCTGCGGGCTTGAAGCTGGGGCGCCACCGGCCCCACAATGCACCCATGCGCAAACATTTCTCCGAAACCACGGGACCGCAGCGTCTCACCCTGGGTCTGGTGGCCGGGCTGGTGGTGGCGGCCTTACCGTTGCCCCTGGGCTGGCAGTTTTGCGGCCTGCTGGGCTGGTGTGCCGGAGTCGGCGTTTACCTGTGGCTGGCCTGGTGGCTGTGCGTGCGTTTCGACGCCAAACGCACGCGCGAGCGCGCGCAGGCACAAGATGAGCCCAGCGTGGTCCTGTTTTTGCTGATGCTGCTGGCTACCATGGCCTGCGTCGCGGCCATCACGGTCATGATGCAGCAGTCCAAAAATCTGTCAGGGATGGAGCGCACGCTGCGCATCGTGTTGTCAGTCGCGGCACTGGCCGCCTCCTGGCTGTTCATGCAGACCATTTATGCGTTTCGCTACGCGCACCGCTATTACCACGAGGAAAAACTCGGAGAGCCCGATGGGCCTGGCCTGTGTTTTCCCGGAGGGCTGGATCCGGACTATTTCGATTTTTTGTACTACGCCCACGTGGTCGGCATGACCTCGCAGGTCTCCGACGTGCAGGTCACCTCGCGCGAGATGCGCCGTCTCACGCTGGTGCACAGCGTGCTGTCGTTCGGCTTCAATATGCTGATCCTGGCGCTTAGCATCAATGTGGTGGCGGGCGCGTTGCAGTAGGGCCAGCCAGACGTCGCGAAGTCCCTAATGGATCATATGGGGCTGGCCTTTGCGGCATCTTTGCCCGGTTTTGCAAGTTCATACAGGCGCTGCTCCGCCAGCAGATTTCTGACATTTGCCTCAAATGCCTTTTTAAGGAACTCAGGCACGCTGCCGGAAGTAATTTCCGGAGCGTTGAAAGACCCATCTGTCGTGGTTTCAAAAACAACTTTTCCGGAGGCTGTGCTAAAGACTTGCCAGCGAACCTGCAGGTAAGTGGAACCCTTTAGCTTGCCGGTAATGCCGATATCTGCATTTGGGCTGCCGGAGAAAGGAAAGCAGAGATTGGACTCGTATTTTTCAATGGCTCCAGCGACAAGCAACTCCGCATTCGCAACGGTCTTGTCAACAAACAGGGCTTTTGGGTCGCCCGCAACCTTGTAGTTGGACTGAGTGAACTCTTTGCGAAAGGCATCCTTGAATTCGTCATCTGTCAGGTTGATTCTTCCGCCGCGCCAGTCGACCGAGTTGCCCGTGAAGCAGCTCCAGCCGTACTGGATATTCAGAACCCGGCTGCCAAGTGGAACTTGCGTGACCACCTGTGTAAGGAGGAAGCTTTTCGCATTGGCATCATTGGGTCCTGCTATCACTGCCTTCTGTTGAGCCGTTGTTGTCGGTGGAATTGCACATGCCATCAGTGATGCCGTGGATATCGCAATGAGCAGGTATTGATAGTTCATATTTTGTATAGGCCTGGAGTTCGAGTCAGGTACGGATTGGGTAAGGTTTAGGCCGCACTTTGCCACCGCGCGCCTAGCCATGCCCCGAAAAAAAAAGAAACCGGCAGCCCCAACGACCATAAGGCAATGCGCCAGGCGGCCGAGGTTGCCGGAAACTGCCCGAAGAATACATAGGCGTGTTGACACGTATGACGGAAGGATCTGCGGATTGGACTGAGGCATCCACAAGATCCGGTTCCAGCATTACAGCGCCGAGCCAGGTGATCGTGAGCAAAAAAGCGCCTATCAGGAGGCCGCGCCAGGTAGCGCGCTTTGGTTGCTGCGACTCTTCAGGGTGGGAACTTGACATGAGGTGGGTGGCAGATTGTGCGGCCTGACGTTTAGCATGGGCGTGTCGTTGACGGACAACGAAGCTGTCGGCTGGGCGTTCGCTCGAAACAGGGATTGGGCATCAGTTTCGCTGGATTCACGTTGTTGAAGTCGATCAAGTGGTGCGGCGCCAGGTCGACTGGCCATGAACGTCGAACTGCTGCATGCGAGTCGATCTGGTTGTTTGAATCGGATGGTTGGAGCCACGATTCTCACCCAACCCGGGAGACGCGCATATTTACAGCTGAAACAGCTGCTTTTTGAGCGCCATCTTTTCCTTCTTGCGCAGGCTCGCTTCGGATTTGCGGTGCGAGCCGGCCTTGCGCTGCGACGCCGGCGCCACCAGAGGGTTGCGAGGCTTGGGCGCGGTCAGCTTGAGCTTGGTCTTGCGGGCCGAAGTCATCCTTGCGTCGGGCCTTTGCGGCCCAGCTTGAGCAGGCCGGTCGACAGCGCCGTGCCGCACACAATCACCACGGCGCAGATCACCATCCAGGCCGTCACAYGCTCACCGAGGAAGATCACGCCATAGATCACGGCAAACACCGGCACCAGGAAGGTGACCGACAGCGCGCGCGGCGGGCCGGCGTTTTCGATCAGGCGGAAAAACAAAATATAGGCCAGCCCAGTGCAGACCACACCTACGGCCAGCAGCGCCAGCCAGGCATGCGCGCCCGGCATCTGCGCCGGCCACAGCCAGGCGGCCGGCAGGGCCAGGCCCAGTGTGGCGCCAATCTGGCTGCCCGCCGCAGTGACCAGCGGCGGCATGCCTGACAGATAACGTTTGGTGTAACTGGCGGATATGCCGTAGCAGAGGCAGGCAAACAGGCAGGCCAGCACGGCCCAGCCCGGTGCTACACCCGAGGCATCGGGCTTGAAGGTGGCTTTGTCCCAGGCCAGCATGGCGACGCCGGCAAAACCCACGAAGAGGCCCAGGATGCGCGAGGCATTGGGTTTGTCCTTGAGCCACAGCCAGGCGATCAGTGCGCCGAACATGGGGACGGTGGCGTTGAGGATGGCCGACAGGCCCGTGGTGATGGACAGCAGTGCAAACGAAAAACATGCAAACGGAATGCCTGAATTGAGCACGCCGATGAAAAAAATCCGTTTCCAGTTTTTCTTCAGGTGAGGCAACAGGCCGCGCAGCCACACGATGGGCAACAAAAACAACGCCGCAATGCCCACGCGCACTGCGGCGGTGGGCAGGGGACCGAACTCCACCGTGCTGATGCGCATGAAGAGGAAGGACGAGCCCCAGATGGCGGCCAGCATCACAAAATCGGCAGCCCAGTTTTTGGGCTTGGTGAGGGCCGCACCCACCGGCGCAGCGATACCGGAGGGACTGGAACTCACAGCRTGTTCTCCTGAAGTGCGCCTTCGAGTTTAAGCAAGGCGGTTTTGYGGTGCAGGCCGCCTGCGTAGCCTGTGAGTGAGCCATCGGAGCCCAGCACCCGGTGGCAGGGCACGATCACGCTGACCGGGTTGCGCCCGACTGCTGCGCCCACGGCGCGCACGGCTTGCGGCTTGCCGATACGCTGGCTCACCTGGCCGTAGCTGAGGGTGCCGCCCTGCGGAATGGCCAGCAGCGCCTGCCATACCGACTGCTGGAAGGCCGTTCCGTGACCCAGGTCCAGCGGCAGGTCGAATTCGGTGCGTGTGCCGGCATAGTATTCCGTGAGTTGCTTGATGGTCTGCCTGAGCACCGGGTGGTCCGGGTCTTCGCGCCACACATAAGGTTTCACGAGTTGCGGCGGCAGGTGACGCTGGCCGGCAAACCAGGTGCCGGCCAGGCCTTTGTCAGTCGCGGCAATGATCATTTCCCCCAGGGGGCTGTGGAAGGTCGTCTGGACGACGGAGTTGTCGAATTTCATCTTGTTCACCTTTGAATGGTTTCGAGTTTCTGCCTTATCAGGTCTTTTTCGGGCCTGAATAGGCGGCTTAAGCTGACTTGTCTCTTTTRCGGGCAAAGACTGGCTCGATCATTCACCGGCGATGTTCGCGCCAAGGCGCTGGACCGTCCAATGAAATCGAAGCGCTGCATTCATTCCCCGAACGCATGAATCGGCATGTTGTCGCTATTGCGCCGTCAGCCGGGGCGCTCGAGCGTGCCGCTCCAGGCGCGTATCACCGCGTAGCTGCGCCAGGGTTTCCATGCATCCGAGGCCAGCTCAGCCTCCCGTGCCGGGTTCTTTTTTTCCTGCACACCCAGCGCCTTGTGTAGCGCCACATCGCCTGAAGGAAACGCATCGGGCCAGCGCAATGTCCGCATGGCTATGTATTGCGCCGTCCAGTCACCGATGCCGGGCAACCCTTTAAGCGTAGCCACCGTCGTGTTGATGTCGGCGCCACTGTGCAATTGAAGGCGTTTTTCTGCCACTGCCTGCGCGATTCCCACGATGGCGGCCTGGCGCTGCCTGACGATGCCCAGTTGCCCGAGCGCATCGCCACTGGCTGCGGCCAGTACGGCCGGGGCGGGAAAGAGGCGCGTCAGCTGTGGCCACGGTGTTTCCACGGGTTCGCCAAAACGGTCCACCATGCGCTGCGCCAGCGTGCGCGCGGCGGCCACGGTGATCTGCTGGCCCAGCACGGCGCGCACCGCCAGCTCGTAGCCATCCAGCGCGCCTGGCACTCGCAGGCCGTCGCCTTCGGGAAAACTGTCGTGCAGTACGCTGTTGATGGTGGCCGGATCAGCGTCCAGGTCAAAGGTGGTGCGCACGCGGCGTATCACCAGCGGCAACACTTCGCGCAGCGAATCGCTGACGCGCAGCACCAACTGCGAACGGCTTTCATCAAAGCTTGCGAGCAGCCAGCCGGCATGCAGCTTGCCGCCCGACTCGATGCTGAAAGTCCGGCCCAGAGCGGGCTGCGCAGCGTCCGCGTCAATGAATTCAATGGCACTGATGCAGCGCTTGCTGAAGAAGGCCAGCATCGCCTGCACGTCATAGGGCGGGCGGTAGCCCAGCCGCACGATGACGCCTTCGCCCACCTCGCCGACCCGGGCCGGGCCCTGGCGCCGAAGCTGCGTGGGGTTGAGTTTGTAGTGCTCCACAAAGGCAGCATTAAAGCGCCGCACGCTGGCAAAACCGCTGATCAGCGCAATCTGCGTGATGGGCAGATTGGTGTCGGCCAGCAATTGTTTGGCCGTGTGCAGCCTGTGCGTCTGCAGGTATTGCATGGGCGAGACGCCGAACTGTGCCTCGAAAATCCGTCGCACGTGGCGATCGCTCACGCCCAGCCTGGCGGCCAGCTTTTCTACAGAAGGTGCTTCCTCGGTCCACACCTCGGGCTCATCCAGCAGGCGCGCCGCCTGGTGCGCCAGGATGTAGGACGCATCCTGTATTGACCACACCACTGAATGCGGCGCCAGCTCGGGCCGGCAGCGCAGGCAGGGACGAAAGCCCGCGCTCTCGGCCTGGGCAGCGTGGTGAAAGAAGCGGCAGTTTTCGCGCTTGGGGGTTTTCACGCTGCAGACCGGGCGGCAATAGATGCCGGTGGAGGTCACACCGGTGAAAAAGCTGCCGTCAAACCGGGCGTCCCGCGCCTTCAGGGCAAGGTAGCAGTCGTTGTCGGCAAGAGGGGTGGTTTCGCGGTTCATGAGGGAAATGATACGCCGCAGCAGGCTGTTGACTAGCCGTTTTCGGACATGTCCCTTTGGTCGAAAAAGCCTTCAAAATTCCTGTCCAGGCTAGCTGTTTTTTGCCTCGTTGGAGACCGGTTAGATACCACTTTGGCGAAGCTTTCCATAGTCTGAACGGGCCCCCTGGAAACGGTGGCGGCCTACAGTTCGCGAAAGGACCGCCCCCTACAATCAAACCCATCAAATTGAAGGATCTCGCCGATGCAAATCAACCCGTCCATCTTCAAGGCCTACGACATCCGCGGTGTCGTGCCCTCCACCATCCATGAGGAAATGGCCGAGGCGCTGGGCAAGGCTTTTGGCATGGCGGCGCTGGCCGAAGGTGAGAAATCCGTGGCGGTAGGCCGTGACGGGCGCCTCAGCGGGCCATCGCTCAGTGCAGCGCTGATGCGCGGCCTGGCCGCGGTGGGGATGGAAGTGATCGACGTCGGCATGGTGACCACCCCCATGCTGTACTTTGCGGCCAGCACCCTCACGGCTTCCGGTATCCAGGTCACAGGCAGTCACAACCCCAAGGACTACAACGGCTTCAAGATGGTGCTGGCAGGCCGCGCCATTTATGGCGAAGAAATCCAGGCGCTGCGCCGCGCGATGGAAGGCGAGACATGGGTGTTGCCGTCCCAGGCCGGCGCCATTCGCCAGGTCGATGTTGAAACGGCCTACCGCGACCGCATCGTGTCCGGCATCAAGCTCGAGCGTCCGCTCAAAATCGTTATCGACTCTGGCAACGGCATAGCCGGCGCTTCGGCGCCTGCGATCTTTCGCGCGCTCGGCTGCGAGGTGACCGAACTCTTCAGTGAAGTGGACGGCAATTTCCCCAACCACCACCCCGACCCCAGCAAGCCCGAAAATCTGCAGGATTTGATCAAGGCCCTGCAAAGCGGCAAGGCCGAACTGGGCCTGGCCTTTGACGGCGACGGCGACCGCCTCGGCATCGTCACCAAAGACGGCCAGAACATTTACCCCGACCGGCAGATGATGCTGTTTGCCCGCGACGTGCTCTCACGCGTGCCGGGCGGCACCATCTTGTTCGACGTGAAATGCTCGCAGCGCCTGGCGCCCGAGATCGAGGCCGCTGGTGGTGTGCCGTTGATGTACAAGACCGGCCACTCACTCATCAAGGCGAAGATGAAAGAAGTCGATTCGCCGCTGGGCGGCGAAATGAGCGGCCATATCTTCTTCAAGGAGCGCTGGTACGGCTTTGACGACGGCACTTACGCCGGCGCGCGCTTGCTGGAAATCCTGAGCCGCGTGCCCGACGCCGGCATCGTGCTCAATGCCCTGCCTACCAGCTTCAGCACGCCCGAACTGAACGTGGCCTGCAAGGAAGGCGAGCCGCACACGGTGGTGGAGGCCTTGATCAAATCCGCGAAATTCGCGGCGCCTGCCAGGATCTCGACGATTGATGGCGTGCGCGTTGACTGGCCCGACGGCTTTGGATTGATCCGTGCATCCAACACCACGCCGGTGCTGGTGCTGCGCTTTGAGGGCCACACCCAAAAGGCACTGGAGCGCATCGAGACCGACATGCTGACCTTGTTGCGGAGCGTCAAGCCCGGCGCCAGCTTCGCTGCCGCCTCACATTAAGCTCACCCCCTTCCAGACTCACTGCGTGTAGTCTGTTCCCCCCTCGAGGGGGCGGCGCCTGGGGCCGGCAAAGCCGGACCCTCGGCCCCCACTGGTGAAATACCTCCGTTAGTTACGCCCATTGAACTCTTCAAGCCAGCGGGTGCAGCGGAACCGGCTTTGCCGGGCCGCAGGCACCGTCCCCTGCAAGGGGAAAAGGGCTACACGCAGTGAGCCCGATAGGGGTGTGCCAGTTTTTCGGCTTTGCCGGGCCACAGGCGGGCGGCCCCCTCGGGGGGCAGGGAGTTACGCGAAGCGAACGACCGTGGGGGCCTAAAATACCTCATGAAAATTCTCCTGGTCAAGCTGTCCTCCCTGGGCGACGTGGTGCACACCCTGCCGGTAGTGCAGGACATCCACGCCGCGCTCCCGGACGCGCAGATTGACTGGGTAGTGGAAAAGGCCTTTGCCCCCTTGCTGGCGCGCCACAAAGGTCTGCACCGCGTGATTCCCTGTGAGATCCGGCGCTGGCGCAAATCATTCTGGACGCTGGCAACGCGAAACGAATGGCGTGCCTTCCAGCGCGAACTTCAACGTGAGGCCTATGACGCCGTCATCGACCTGCAGGGCTTGACCAAGTCGGCGCTGGTGGCGCGGCTTGCCGCGCTGGCGCCGGGCGGCAAACGCTACGCGCTGGCCAACCAGACCGAGGGCTCGGGCTATGAAGCGCCTACCCGCTGGGTGGCCGACATGGCCATCACCCTCCCACCGCATATTCACGCGGTGCAGCGCTCGCGCGAGCTGGCGGCGCGCGCGCTGGGCTACACCCTGAAAGGCGCGCCGGATTTTGGATTAAAAATACCTGCAGCCCTTGAGGGACGGGCGCAAGCAGCTACTGAAAAGATAGCACCTGCAGCGTCGAAAGGCCGGGTGGTACTGGTCCACGGCACCTCGCGCGCCGACAAGGAGTGGCCGCTGGACCACTGGATCACCTTGGGGCGGCGCCTCCATGCGGCCGGCTACCCGGTGGCACTGGCGCACGGCAACGCACACGAGCTGGCCACCAGCCAGGCCATTGCGCAGGCGCTGACCAAAACCGCCGCGGACAGCGCCCTGGTGCTGCCTCTGCTGCCGCTCGACGCGCTCACTGAAGCGCTGGCGCAGTGCGCCGGTGTCATTGGTGTCGACAGCGGTGTCAGCCATATTGCCGTGGCGCTGGATTTGCCGCATGTGCAGATCTACAACTTCGACACGGCGTGGCGCACCGGCCCCGGCACCCTTGGCCACGGGGGGCGGCAGGTCAGCGTGTTTGCGCGCCCGGCACCCACGGTGGAAACCGTCTGGCAGGCCTGGCTGGCTTGCTGGGCGGTGAGCAGCCCCACCCGTGCCGGCGGGGCGAAATGAGTGCGCTGGCCCTGAAACTTTATTCGCTTCTGATGTGGCTGGGTCAGCCGCTGCTGCGCCGCAAATTGGCGCGCCGCGGCAGGCAGGAGCCCGGCTACCTTCAGGCGGTGCAGGAACGCTTTGGCCACTACACCCAGCCGGTGGAAACCGCCTCTGAGCTGGTTTGGCTGCATGCCGTTTCGCTCGGCGAAACGCGCACGGCGGCCATGCTGCTCAAGGCGCTGCGCGCGCAACACCCCGGCTTGCGTATTTTGCTGACGCATGGCACGGCCACCGGACGTGCCGAGGGCGTGGCCCTGCTGCAGCCCGGCGACGTGCAGGTATGGCAGCCCTGGGACAGCCCGGGCGCAGTGGCGCGGTTTTTTGGCCACTTCAAGCCACGCCTGGGCCTGCTGATGGAAACCGAGATCTGGCCCAACATGGTGGCCGCAGCCCAGGCGCGTGCCATGCCGCTGGTGCTGGTGAACGGCAGGTTGTCTGAAAAATCCCTGCAGCAGGCGCTGAAAATGTCGCCGCTGTCGTTTCCGGCTTACGCGGCGTTGTCTGCGGTGTATGCCCAGACCGATGACGACGCCCGGCGCTTTCGCCAGGCGGGTGCTGCGGTGAGCGGCGTGTTCGGCAACCTCAAATTTGACGCTTCGCCCGACGACGCCCAGCTGGAAAAAGGCAAGGTCTGGCGCCGGACGCTCGGGCTTCCGGTGCTTATGTTTGCCAGCTCACGTGAAGGCGAAGAGCAGGAATTTTTAAAGCAATTAAGTGCCACAGCCCAATCTGAGCGGGCGCAACAAGCTATCAATTTTGTAGCAAATGAATTGCAGGCAGAAGCACACAAGGAGGGGCCGGGAAGCCAGTTCAGGGTGTTGCTGGTGCCGCGCCACCCGCAACGCGTCAATGAGGTGGAGGCTCTGGTGCAGCAGCACGGCCTGCGCGTCTCGCGCCGCTCGCACTGGCCCGATACGGCGGGCGGTCCGGCCGTGAACGACGATGCGCTGCATGCGGATGTGTGGCTGGGCGACTCGCTGGGTGAAATGGCGCTGTATTACGCGATGAGCGATGTCGCCTTGCTGGGCGGCAGCTTCGCGCCGCTGGGCGGGCAAAACCTGATCGAGGCGGCTGCCTGTGGCTGCCCGGTCGTGATGGGCCCCCATACCTTCAACTTCACCGAAGCCGCCGAGCTGGCCATCGAGGCCGGTGCAGCCCGGCGTGTGGTCGACATGGAGCAGGGCGTGCGTGCCGCCCGAAAGCTGATGGACAAACCCGAAGCACGCGCAGCCTCCGTGGCGGCCGGGTTGGCCTTCGCCGACCGCAATCGGGGCGCCACGGTGAAGACGGTGAGTGCGCTCGAGAGCTTTTTGGCAGCCCCAGCGAAGTAAGGCCACACCATGACCGAACCATCCAAAACCAAACTACGGGTACCGATCTGGTTCTGGATGCTGCTCTTCATGGCCGCGTGCCTCTTCGGTTTCGGCACCTACGTCATCCTGACACTCATCTAGTATCTAGCGAGCACGGATTTCCCCTTTCAGGCCGGGGCCGCGGGACTGGCTTTGCCAGACCGCAGGCGCAGCGGCCCCTCGGGGGGGGGGTAGCCACACGAAGTGGGAGCTTGGGGGCTACTTCAGTACCTGATGACAAGTGCAGTTGCCCCAGGCATAAAGGCGCAGGTGATGCGCCCAGTCGCGCAGCGTGGCCCAGGCGCCGCCGGTCGCCACTTCATAAGGCGTCAGGCCAAACATGCCCAGGCTGATGGAGGGCTCCACTGACACCACTGAATGCCAGGTTCGCTTGGGGATGAACAGGGCATCGCCGGCTTCAACGCGGGCGTGGTAGCCATGGGCTTTTTCGAAGGAGGCGAGTTCGCGGACTTGCTCGGGCAGGCGCGAGACGTTGATGTCACTCAGCGTGGCACCCCAGTCGTATTTGGCGGCCGGGCACATGTGCTGGCGCTGGTCGGGTGAGAAAAGGATGAACTCCTTGACGCCCTGGAGTTGCACAAACCAGTTGTGCGGGAAATCGTTGTGCAGGCCGGTCACGGTATTGGCCGGGCCCATGAACACGTATTCCCAGGTCATGCGGCCGGGCCACAGGCTCTTGATGAGCAGGTCGCGCCGCAGCTCGGGGTATTTTTCGAGGATGTCCCACTGCGCCAGGTACAAGGTCGTCGGCTTGAACGACTGCATGTGGGCCCAGTTCAGGTGAAAGCGCTCGCCGGGTTTGTAGCTGTCCCGCACCGGCTTGGGCAGCAGACCTGCCATGGGGTCCGGCGTGCGTTGCGCCGCCTTGCCGAGTTCCCGCAGGTAGGGCGCAACCGGAAGGAAGGGGCGGCCCTTGGTCACGCCCTGTTCGACCAGGCCATCGGTAAACTTGACCGGCACCTCGGCGCCCTTGCCGGCACAGACGTCGGCGAGGAATTCAAACGACCATTTTTTCCAGGCCGGCCAGTGATGGATGCCGCCCTTGACCAGCACGGGTTTGTCAAACGGTTGCTGGCGTCCCGCGCGCTTGAGTTCTTCCCAGGTGGTTTCCTCGATCAGCTCGAAGCTGGGGCCTTTGGGGATGTGTACCGGCGCATCGGTCACGCGTTCAGCCTCTATCGGCAAGGGCAGGGGATTGTGTGCGGGCATCAACATGGAAATTCTGGCCCCGGGCCGGGCCTTTGTTGGAGTGTTGTGAAGCGTACCGCGATTTACCTGGCCAGCAGTGCGTTGATTTTTTGCAGGTCTTCCGGTGTCAGCGTGCCATTGGCCTGGCGCAGTTTCAGGTCGCCCAACAGCACGTCGTAGCGCGCCTTGGCCAGGTCGCGTTTGGTCTGGAACAGCTGGCTCTGCGAGTTGAGGACATCGATGTTGATGCGGACGCCGACCTGGTAACCCAGCTTGTTGGCATCCAGTGCGCTCTGGCTTGACAGCTCGGCGGCTTCCAGCGCCTTGACCTGGCCCTGGCCCGACAGCACGCCGAAATAGGCCGTGCGCGTGGCCTGGGCCACGGTGCGGCGCGCACCTTCAAGGTCGCTTTGCGCCTTGTCTTTCAGCGAGAGGGTTTCGCGCACGCGGTTTTGCGTCGCAAAACCGGCGAACAGCGGCACGTTCAGCACCACACCGATGGTGGTTGTGTTGGTGCGAAAGGCAAACGGCGGGATGGTGGTGGCCGTGCCCGACGGGTTGCGCGTCACGTTGTAGCTGGCCGTCGCGTCCAGCGTCGGCTTGTGGCCGGCTTCGGCTTTTTTGACTTCCAGGTCGGCGATCTCCAGCCCGCTTTGCGCCAGACGGATATTCGGGTGCACTGCTTCTGATTGCTGCACCCAGATGTTCACATCGGCAGGTACCACGGCCGGCAAATTGACGGGCGCCAGCAGGGGTTTGGGTTGCGTTTCGGTTTTCCCGACCAGCGTGTCCAGCGCGATTTTTTTGACGCGCAAATCGTTTTCGGCGGCGATTTCCTGGGCGATGACCAGGTCGTAGCGCGCCTGCGCTTCGCGGGTGTCGGTGATGGTGGATGTACCCACTTCAAAGTTGCGCTTGGCCGACGCCAGCTGCTCGGCCACTGCGGCTTTTTGCGCCCGGACAAACGTCAGCGTGTCCTGTGCGGCCAGCACGTCAAAGTACGCCTGGCTGGTGCGCACGATCAGGTCCTGGTTGGCGGTTTCGAGTTGCGCCTGGGACTGCTCGACCTGCCTGGAGGCCTGCTGGTAGGTGGCCCAGTTGGCCGGTCGGTACAGCGGCTGCGAAAGGTTGAGCGTGGCGTTTTGTGTGTTGAAGCTGCGGTCTATCACCGGTGCGGTGTTTTCAAAGCCGGTGCGCGACACACCCGCCGAAATGCCTGCCGTCGGCAAGATGCCGGCCTTGGCCTGGTCGGCCCTGGCGAGGTTGGCGTCGTACTGCAGCTTGGCCGACTGGTAGGCAGCGTCGAAGGCGCGGGCCGACTCATACAGTTCCACCAGGCTCTGGGCCTGCGCGGCCGGCGCCGCCATCATCAGCGCTGCGGTGACGGCAATCGACAGGGGCAACATCGACAGGCGTAGCGCCGGCGGTTTCTTGGGCGTGGTCATAAAGGTCCTGAGGAATGGGTGGATGGAGTGAGTACGGTGCGCAGCGGCGGCAAAGGTCAGTACACAGGGACCGACGGGTCCACCTGCTGCGACCACGCGTCAATGCCGCCCTGCAGGTTGACGACCTCGGTGAAGCCGCTTTGTGTCAGATAGTTGGCCACCTGCAGGCTGCGCATGCCGTGGTGGCAGAGGCAGGCGATCGGCTGGCCGGTGCCGGCTCCGATTTCCTGCAGCTCAGCCAGGCGCGTGGGTATTTCCCGCATCGGGATGTGCACCAGCCTGAAGCCGTCCTCCTTGACCGAGGCCGTCTGCAGTTCCCAGGGC
>NZ_JBFUGX010000032.1:0-13354 GCF_056402675.1 Polaromonas sp. P3_C2
CCGAGCTCCAGTTGGTAAAGCGTGTGCCGGGCCGCAGCAGTTCGGACTGCCAATGGTCGAGCTGGYGCGTGAGTTCGCGCCGCAGCTCGAGGTAGCCGTCCACCATCTGGTTGACGATGCGCAGCATCAGGTCGGCGGGGCTGGCGGGCAGTTTGACGCCGCTGGAGCGCGACTCCGCCGTGGTCGCATTGAGCAGGCGGGCCGCGTAGGCATCGCGCACCGCGCAGTCGGCGGGGTGCACCGTCAGCACCACCTTGTCAAACACGGCAAAGCCGACCGGGCTGGTGTCGATGCGCTTGAGGACCGGTGGGCCGCTGCGTTTCATGCGCTCGTGCAGCGGTTCGCCGGGCTGGCTGAGGTCGGTTTCGCTTTGCCCGGCCGCCAGGCGGCGGAACACCAGGATGTCGTACTGCGAGGTGTAGTCGTAGTGCGAAGGGAGCTGGTTGTTCAGCAGGTCGGCCACATGCAGGTCAACCAGCTGGGTGCCGCACAGCGTTTGCAGTGCCGCCTGGATCTGCGCCTGCGTCACCTCGAACTCGCGGCGGGCGCAGGCAATCCAGACAAAACCCTGCGCCGGCAACTGGGCCGGCAGGGTGTCTGTCTCGGTGATGCCCTGGGTGCCGGAAGCGATGGTGAAAACGCGCATGAAAGCTCTTCTTATCCTTGTTTTTAGGTATTAAATCGGCATTCCGGCAAAGCAGGATGGGCGCAAGCAGCTATGATTTTAATAGCGATTGTGCGCGGCACCTGCCGCCCGGTTCAGCCTTGCCGCAGCTTGCGGGCAGCGTCGATGGCGAAATACGTCAGCACACCGTCGGCGCCGGCGCGCTTGAAGGCCAGCAGGCTTTCCATCATCACGGCGTCGTGGTCCAGCCAGCCGTTTTGCGCGGCCGCCTTGATCATCGCGTATTCGCCGCTGACCTGGTAGGCGAAGGTGGGCACGCCGAATTCGTCTTTCACGCGGCGCACCACGTCCAGGTAGGGCATGCCGGGTTTGACCATCACCATGTCGGCGCCTTCGGCGATGTCCATGGCCACCTCGCGCAGCGCTTCGTCGCTGTTGCCCGGGTCCATCTGGTAGGCCTTTTTGTCGGCTTTGCCCAGATTGTTGGCCGAGCCGACCGCGTCGCGGAAGGGGCCGTAGAACGCGCTCGCGTACTTGGCGCTGTAGGCCATGATGCGGGTGTGGATCAGCTTTTTGGCCTCCAGTGCCTGGCGGATGGCGCCAATGCGGCCGTCCATCATGTCGCTGGGCGCGACCATGTCCACGCCGGCTTCGGCCTGGCAAAGCGCCTGCCGCACCAGCATGGCCACCGTCTCTTCATTGAGGATGTAACCGTTTTCATCCGGCAGGCCGTCCTGCCCATGCGTGGTGAAGGGGTCCAGCGCCACGTCGGTCATCACGCCCAGGTCGGGGAAGTGCTTTTTCAGTGCCCGCACCACCCGCGGGATCAGGCCATCGGGATTGGTGGCTTCGACGCCGTCGTAGGTTTTGAGCGAGGCGTCCACCACCGGGAACAAGGCCATCACCGGAATGCCCAGCTTCACGCATTCCTCCGCCACCGGCAGCAGCAGGTCAAGGCTCAGCCTTTCGACGCCGGGCATGGAGGCCACCGCCTGGCGCTGCTGCTGGCCGTCCACCACAAAGACGGGATAAATGAGGTCGTGCGGGGTAAGTGCGTGTTCACGTACCAGGTTGCGGGTGAAGGCATCACGGCGCAGGCGCCGTGGGCGCCCGGCGGGAAAGGGCGCGAAGTTGGAGGCGTGCTGTGTCATGCGCAAATTGTGCCAAAGGTTGATCAAGGCCTGAAAGTATTTGGCCGGGCGTCATCTGCTATCTATCTATATGGAGACATGCTTGGTGCCGCGCCATTTCGGAGGTGGCAGGCTTTACATGGAATTACTTAGTTAACTTATGAAATCATTGCCAATGCGCAGCCAGCGTGGTTAGAATTGCTACGTGTGGTTACCAATTTGGCAACTGCATCCCGCTTTTCCTCCCTGAGCGGGGCCTTTGCGTGTGACAGCAAAAAGGCTTACCAGCCCGGTTGGCCCAGTGCCATCCGGGCATTTTTTTGGCCCGTGGCCACGGCGCCGCCATCGTCTCAGGGGATGGGTGCGGGTTTTAAACCAGCATAAGCCGCGGAACCGGCTTTGCCGGGCCGCAGGCGGGCGGCCCCCTCGGGGGGCAGCGACCCACACGAAGTGGGGGAGCGTGGGGGCTACACTTCCTTATGCTCTGGGTCAAATCACTCCACATCGTTTTCATCGCCAGCTGGTTTGCCGGGCTGTTTTACCTGCCGCGCATTTTTGTGAACCTGGCCATGGTGCCGCCGGAAAGCGTGGCTGAGCGCGAGCGGCTCATATTGATGGCACGCAAGCTCATGCGTTTCACCACCATCCTGGCCGTGCCTGCGTTGGGCTTTGGCCTGTGGCTGTACCTGGGTTACGGCATAGGCCGCGGGCCCGGCAACGGCTGGATGCATGCCAAGCTCGCCGTTGTGGTGCTGGTGATCGGCTACCACCACGCCTGCGGCCGCCTGCTGGCCAGGTTCGTCGCCAACCACAACGCTCGCAGTCACAAATGGTTTCGCTGGTTTAACGAAGTGCCGGTGCTGCTGTTATTGGCAGCAGTCATCCTCGTCGTGGTCAAGCCCTTCTAAGGTCACAACCGGGCGCAGCAGTGAAAAAGAAGGCCCCTCCCCAACCAGCAGACGCGGTCGAACCGGCTTCGCCGGGCGCCTCGCGTCGCCCCCTGCAAGGGGGGGAGGAACTACACGAAGCGAAGCGCAGTGAGAACGGCGGGGGTGTGCACAGAACAACCGCCTGGCCGCTGTCCCTGGCAACCATTTGCCTGGTCATCTACGCAAGCCTTTACCCCTTTGCCGACTGGCGCGACCAAGGCATTTCACCCTTCAGGTTTCTGGCGGCGCCCCTGCCGCAGTACTGGACGGGGTTTGACGTGGGCGCCAACCTGTTGGGCTACGCGCCGCTGGGCTTCCTGCTGGCGCTGTCGGCACTGCGCAGCCGGCGTGTTTCCTGGGCTGTGACGGTGGCGGTGCTGGTCAGCGCGCTGCTGTCGCTGGCCATGGAAACGCTGCAAAGCTACCTGCCTTCGCGCATTCCCTCCAATGTCGATCTGGCGCTCAACACCACCGGTGCATGGCTGGGCGCGTGCTGTGCGTGGACGCTGGAAAAAGCCGGCATTGTCGACCGCTGGAGCCGCTTTCGGGCACGCTGGTTCGCGCAGGATGYGCGGGGTGCGCTGGTATTGCTGATGCTCTGGCCGCCCGCGTTGCTGTTTCCTGCTTCCGTGCCGCTGGGGCTGGGACAGGTGTTCGAGCGCCTGGAGTCGGCGCTTGCCGAGGTGCTGGCCGACACGCCTTTCCTCGAATGGATGCCGGTGCGCGACATGGAGCTGCAGCCGCTGGTGCCCATCGCCGAATTGCTGTGCGTGGCGCTGGGCGCGCTGATTCCCTGCCTGCTCGGCTATTGTGTGATCCGCACGCTGTGGCAGCGCGCGGCGTTTTCGGCGGCCATCATTGCGGTCGGCATTGCCGCATCGGCGCTGTCGGCCGCGCTCAGCTACGGGCCGGACCACGCCTGGGCCTGGCTGGACCTGCCGGTGCAGGTGGGCATCGGGTTTGCCGTTGTGCTGGCGGCGCTGCTGCTACCTGTGCCGCGCCGGGCGGCGGCGGCGCTGGCCTTGCTGGCGCTGACCGTCCATTTGGGGCTGCTCAACCAGGCGCCCGCCGACCCATACTTTGCACAAACCCTGCAAACCTGGGAGCAGGGCCGCTTTATCCGTTTTCACGGCCTGGTGCAGTGGCTGGGCTGGCTGTGGCCGTATGCGGCCTTGCTGTATGTCCTGGTGCGGCTTTCAGGCCGCGAGCCACGCGCTGATGCGCGCCGGTGATTCGCCTCTGCTAATATCGGCCTGCGATCTCCCTCAAGAGTTGCCGTAAGCGTTTACGTCAATCAACGCGCCTACTACCGCCGGCCATGCCGGGGTTGTGTTCCCTGCATCCCCACCGGCTGCCGGGAAGGCGCCTTGACTGGACGGCTTATGGAACCCTGTATGAACTCTTCGAAACCTTCATCGCGCACCCTTTTCGGTTTGACAAAACTCCCCGCTCGCAGCGCGCGATGGGTCACACCCTTGCTGCTTTCGGTGTTGATGACCTGCATCGTGTCGATCATCAGCACGCTCAAGGGCGTCGGTATCGCGCCCGGGGTCCTGCGCATCTGGCTGGGTGCCTGGGCGCTTTCCTGGGTCGTTGCATTCCCGGCGCTGCTGCTGGCGCTTCCGCTGGTGAAAAAAGCCACGGCGCTGGTCGTTGAGACGCCTTGATCCCGGGCCAATGCGGGAACCTTCTCCGGTACACATCCACTAAAGTCACACCATGCCTGAACAAAATTCCTATTACGAACGCCATGTCTTCTTTTGCCTGAACCAGCGCGCCAACGGCGAAGACTGCTGTGCCGACCACCGCGCACAGGAAGGCTTTGATCGCTGCAAATCGCAGGTGAAAGCCGCGGGGCTGGCCGGGCCAGGCAAGGTCAGGGTCAACAAGGCTGGCTGCCTGGACCGCTGCGCAGCCGGCCCTGTGGCCGTGGTCTACCCCGAAGCGGTCTGGTACACCTATGTCGACGCCAGCGACATTGATGAAATTGTCGAGTCGCACCTGAAAAACGGCAAAGTCGTTGAGCGCCTGCTGGTGCCTGCGCACGTCGGGCGGTAGGCCGGGGGCGGCGCAGCGTACGTAAATTTGCATCTTTTCCCTTCCGGACCAATAGGGATATGCGCGAGTAGCTCCTTATTTGATAGCAACCTGTTTGAATGGATCCGTCACAGTGAATTCGCAGACCCGCAAATCGATCATCCAGGGCCCCGCCGGCGCGCTTGAAATCGCCGTAGACCTTCCCGCCGGCGACTCGCGCGGCGTGGCGGTCATTGCGCATCCGCACCCGCTGTTTGCGGGCACCATGGACAACAAGGTGGTGCAGACGCTGGCCCGGGCGTTTGTGCAATGCGGATGGACCGCCGTCCGGTTCAATTTCCGCGGTGTGGGCGGCAGCGCCGGCAGCCATGACGAAGGCCGGGGCGAGCTCGAAGACCTGCTGGCCGTGGTGGAGCATGCGGCACCGGCCAGCAGCGGCCAGGTGCTGGCACTGGCCGGGTTTTCGTTTGGCGCCTTTGTCACCACCCACGCCTTTGAGCGCCTCAGTGCCGCTCGCGCCATTGAAAAACTGGTGCTGGTCGGCACCAGCGTGAGCCGCGCGCCTGCTGCGCCCATCGACGAAGCAGCCCATCTGAAAACCCTGGTCGTGCACGGTGAGCAGGACGACACGGTGCTGCTGTCTGCCGTGCTGGACTGGGCCAGGCCGCAGGCACTGCCTGTTACCGTTGTGCCTGGGGGGAGCCATTTCTTTCATGGACAATTGCCCCTGCTGAAAAATCTTGTGGTTCGCCACCTGTCTTCGCCCTCCGCCTGATGCTGTTTGCCAAGCGCTCCCTGACTCTGACCCTTACCCTTCACCGAATTTCACTGAACCACTACTGATGCAAGCTTCACTCAAGGCCCTCCGCGCCGCCCCCGGCCTGCGCGCTTTTGCCGCCACCGTGTTCCTGGCTTTCTCTGCGGTGCTGCCCGTGGCGCATGCCCAGGTGCCGCAAGCGCCCGAAATCGCCGCACGCTCCTATTTGCTGCTGGATATCACCGCCAACCAGATCCTGGCGGCCAAGGACATCGATTCGCCGGTGGAGCCTGCATCGCTGACCAAGCTGATGACCGAATACCTGGTATTCGATGCACTCAAATCCAAAAAAATCGATCTGAAGCAGACCTTCCCCGTCAGCCAGCGGGCCTGGAAGATGCCGGGTTCGCGCATGTTCATCGACCCGAAGATGCAGGTGCCCGTGGAAGACCTGATCAAGGGCATGGTGGTTCAATCGGGCAATGACGCGACCATGGCGCTCGCTGAAGGCGTGGGCGGCTCGGCCGAAAACTTTGTCCGCCTCATGAACGAGCAGGCCAAGGCGCTGGGCATGAAGTCCACGTCCTATAAAAACCCGGAAGGCCTGACCGAACCCGGCCACACGACCACCGCGCGTGACCTGAGCATCCTGTCTACCCGGCTAATGCAGGATTTCCCCGATTACATCGGCTATTCGGCGATCAAGAAATACCGCTATCCCGGCACGCCTGCGGCCAACGACACCAACCGCAATACCCTGCTGTTCCGCGACCCGACGGTGGACGGCCTGAAAACCGGCCATACCGACGCCGCCGGCTATTGCATGATCGCCACGGCAAAGCGCGACTTCCCCAACCTGGGTGCTGCCGGTGCGCCAGGCGGGCGCCGGTTGCTGGCCATCGTGCTGGGCACGGTCAGCGACAGCGCACGCGCCAATGAATCACAAAAACTGCTGAATTGGGGCTACACGGCCTATGAAGCCGTGAAGTTGTTCGACGCCGGCCAGGCCGTGGTCACTCCATCGGTCTGGAAAGGCACCTCCTCGACCGTGAAGCTGGGCCGTCCGCAGGCCATCGTGGTGGCCATCGCTGCCGGCGGTGCCGCCAAAGTCAAAACCCAGGTGGCGCGGCCCGACCCGTTGGTGGCGCCGTTTGCCAAGGGCCAGGCTGTTGGCACGCTGAAGGTCACCTTGGGCGACAACCCCGCCCCGGTGGCCGAAGTGCCGCTGGTGGCACTGGAGGCGGTGGGCGAGGCCGGCATCCTGGGCCGTGCTTGGGACGCCATCCGGCTGTGGATTAAATAAGACGAAGGGCATGGTGGGTCTGGGCGGATACGTTCACATCCAGCCCTTCCCGACACCGTTACCTCAGGTGTCGCTGGTTATACAGGGCGTTGATACCGGCGCTTTCCCCTGGTTTTCAGGCAAATTGCGGGCCGCCAATACCCTGTCGGAGATTGGCGGACTCTTCCTCCAGGGCATCCGGCGGGAAAACTCACTTGGAGTGGGCGCTAACATCGAATCTTTGGGCGCCGAACTTCTCTTTGCCGGCCATTTCGTGTGTTCAGGCCGCGCGTTCTGCTTGAGGGATTCCCCTATCCGGTTTATACTAGAAGGCTTTTCCGCTTTCGTGGCGGGAAATATTTGTGGCCGTATCAACACGGTAAATTAGTTTTCAGACGTTTAGGGACGTTTTCAATGCCAACCATTAATCAGTTAGTCCGTCAGGGGCGCGAGGTCGAAAAGATCAAGTCCAAGAGCCCTGCGATGGAAAATTCTCCGCAGCGCCGCGGTGTATGCACCCGTGTGTACACCACGACGCCTAAAAAGCCCAATTCCGCTCTGCGTAAGGTTGCCAAAGTGCGCCTGACCAACGGTTTTGAAATTATTTCCTACATCGGCGGCGAAGGCCACAACCTGCAGGAACACAGCGTGGTGCTGGTTCGCGGCGGTCGTGTCAAGGACTTGCCCGGTGTGCGTTACCACATCGTCCGTGGTTCGCTCGACTTGCAAGGCGTGAAAGACCGCAAGCAGTCGCGCTCCAAGTACGGTGCGAAAAAGCCAAAGGCCAAATAAGCCAAACCGGTTCGGGTTTTTCTCTTCACTGAGAGCTCGCGCCAGAAGAAGTTGTCACGGAAAGCCTGTGATAGTTCCTTCAAAACAAGGTGTTTCACTCGCCCTGGCAGGTGTCTGAAACGAAGTGACCCAAGTGCAAATAGTTGCACCGGTCGAGTAAGTGAGGGTTTTGATAACTCTCGCGGTGTTGCCAAAAGCAATGCCAACTGAAGCAAAGAGGTGAAAAAATGCCACGTCGTCGCGAAGTCCCTAAACGTGAAATTCTTCCTGATCCAAAATTTGGCGATGTTGATCTCGCCAAGTTCATGAACGTGATCATGCAAGGCGGCAAAAAGGCCGTCGCAGAGCGCATCATTTATGGCGCGCTCGACTTTATCGAGAAAAAGAACCCCGGCAAAGACCCGCTCGAGGCTTTCCACATGGCCATCGGCAACATCAAGCCCATGGTTGAAGTGAAATCCCGCCGCGTCGGCGGCGCCAACTACCAGGTGCCGGTTGAAGTGCGTCCTGTCCGCCGTATGGCTCTGGCCATGCGCTGGCTCAAGGAAGCCGCCAAGAAGCGTGGCGAGAAGTCCATGTCTTTGCGTCTGGCCAATGAGCTGATGGAAGCGACCGAAGGCCGCGGCGGCGCCATGAAAAAGCGTGATGAAGTTCACCGCATGGCAGAAGCCAACAAGGCGTTCAGCCACTTCCGCTTCTAATTTTCGATTGCAGTAATTGCTGCGCTGAATTGACGGGTTGCTGGTTGGTTTCAAGGTGCTGGGTGCCTTGATTGCCGGCCGTTCAACCCCAATTTCTGCCAGCCGGGTGTGGTGCACAACACCCTTCCCGGCCAGCAGACGCGTAGAAGAAATGAAGGATGCCCGGACTGCGGGCAGTCTTTCAACGAGTCTTTGTTCGTAACCCCGAACTGAAAGTAATTTATGTCCCGCGCTACCCCCATTTCCCAATACCGCAACATCGGCATTTCCGCGCACATTGATGCCGGCAAGACCACCACCACCGAGCGGATCCTTTTTTACACCGGCGTGAACCACAAGATTGGTGAAGTTCACGACGGCGCTGCCACCATGGACTGGATGGAGCAAGAGCAGGAGCGCGGCAYCACGATTACTTCCGCCGCCACCACCTGCTTCTGGAAGGGCATGGACACGTCCCTGCCTGAGCACCGCATCAACATCATCGACACCCCGGGCCACGTGGACTTCACGATTGAAGTCGAGCGTTCCATGCGCGTGCTTGACGGCGCCTGCATGGTGTATTGCGCCGTGGGTGGCGTTCAGCCCCAGTCGGAAACCGTCTGGCGCCAGGCCAACAAGTACAAAGTTCCCCGCCTTGCGTTCGTCAACAAGATGGACCGCACCGGCGCGAACTTCTTCAAGGTCGTCGAGCAGATGAAGCTGCGCCTGAAGGCCAGCCCTGTGCCCATGGTGATCCCCATCGGCGCTGAAGAAAGCTTCACCGGCGTGGTCGACTTGCTGAAAATGAAGGCCATCATCTGGGATGAGGCCTCGCAAGGCATGAAGTTCACCTACAGTGATATCCCCGCCGAGCTCGTCGAGCTGGCCAAGGAATGGCGCGAGAAGATGGTTGAGGCTGCCGCCGAGTCGTCTGAAGAGCTGATGAACAAATACCTTGAAGAAGGTGATCTGACCGAAGCTGAAATCAAGCTGGGCATCCGCACGCGTACCATCGCCAGCGAAATCCAGCCGATGTACTGCGGCTCTGCCTTCAAGAACAAGGGCGTGCAGCGCATGCTGGACGCCGTGATTGAATTCATGCCGTCGCCGATCGACATTCCTCCCGTCAAGGGCATGGACGAAGACGAAGCGCCTGTCACCCGCAAGGCTGACGACGAAGAGAAATTCTCTGCGCTGGCATTCAAGCTGATGACTGACCCGTTTGTGGGCCAGCTCACCTTCGTGCGCGTTTACTCCGGCGTCCTGAAAAAGGGCGACAGCGTTTACAACCCGATCAAAGGCAAGAAAGAGCGTATCGGCCGTATCGTGCAGATGCACGCGAACAACCGTGAAGAAGTCAGCGAAATCCGCGCCGGCGACATCGCCGCCTGCGTGGGTCTGAAAGACG
Source organism: Polaromonas sp. P3_C2 (assembly GCF_056402675.1). Taxonomy (NCBI): domain Bacteria; kingdom Pseudomonadati; phylum Pseudomonadota; class Betaproteobacteria; order Burkholderiales; family Comamonadaceae; genus Polaromonas; species Polaromonas sp. P3_C2. The sequence continues at coordinate 9,641 of NZ_JBFUGX010000032.1, forward strand.
TGACCACGGGCGAAACCCTGTGCGATCCGGATGCCATCGTCATGCTTGAGCGCATGGTGTTCCCCGAGCCTGTGATTACCCAAGCCGTGGAACCCAAGACCAAGGCTGACCAGGAAAAAATGGGCATCGCCCTGCAGCGCCTGGCGCAGGAAGATCCCTCTTTCCGCGTCAAGACCGACGAAGAGTCCGGTCAGACCCTGATCGCCGGTATGGGCGAGCTGCATCTGGAAATTATTGTCGACCGCATGAAGCGCGAATTCGGCGTGGAAGCCAACGTCGGCAAGCCGCAGGTGGCTTACCGCGAAACCATCCGTAAAACGGTGGAAGACGCTGAAGGCAAGTTCGTGCGCCAGTCCGGCGGTAAAGGCCAGTACGGTCACGTTGTGCTCAAGATTGAGCCGAACGAAGCCGGCAAGGGCATCGAGTTCGTCGACGCCATCAAGGGCGGTGTGGTTCCTCGCGAATACATCCCTGCGGTGGAAAAGGGCATCAACGAGGCCGTCACGTCCGGCGTGTTGGCTGGCTATCCGGTGGTTGACGTCAAGGTCACGCTGCACTTCGGTTCGTACCACGATGTGGACTCGAACGAGCTGGCCTTCAAGATGGCCGCCATCTTCGGCTTTAAGGAAGGCTGCCGCAAGGCAAGCCCCGTGATTCTGGAGCCCATGATGGCCGTGGAAGTTGAGACGCCTGAAGACTACGCCGGCAACGTGATGGGCGATCTGTCCTCACGCCGCGGCATGGTGCAGGGCATGGAAGACATGGTCGGTGGCGGCAAAGCCATCAAGGCGGAAGTGCCGCTGTCTGAAATGTTCGGCTATTCGACCACGCTGCGTTCGATGTCGCAGGGCCGTGCTACGTACTCCATGGAGTTCAAGCACTACTCTGAAGCTCCGCGCAATGTGTCGGAAGCCATCATGGCTTCGCGCGCCAAGTAAGTAACGTTCGCTGCCGATTCCGGATGGGGTTGGCAGCTTTTTTCCTTGTCTGCGATTGTGTGCCACTTCGTGCCCGTGCGAAGTGAATCAGCAACACAGTGCAGACGTTAAACCGTACACGGGCATGTTCTTTATCTGGAGAGAAAAATGGCAAAAGGCAAATTTGAGCGGACCAAGCCGCACGTCAACGTMGGCACGATTGGCCACGTGGACCATGGCAAGACGACGCTGACGGCGGCGATCACGACCGTTCTGGCATCCAAGTTCGGCGGCGAAGCCAAGGGCTACGACCAAATTGACGCGGCACCCGAAGAAAAGGCACGCGGCATCACCATCAACACCGCCCACGTCGAGTACGAAACGGCCAACCGCCACTACGCCCACGTCGACTGCCCCGGCCACGCCGACTATGTGAAGAACATGATCACCGGCGCTGCCCAGATGGACGGCGCCATTTTGGTGTGCTCCGCCGCTGACGGCCCCATGCCCCAGACCCGCGAGCACATCCTGCTGGCCCGCCAGGTGGGCGTGCCTTACATCATCGTGTTCCTGAACAAGTGCGACATGGTTGACGACGCCGAGCTGCTCGAGCTCGTCGAAATGGAAGTGCGCGAGTTGCTGGACAAGTACGACTTCCCCGGCGACAAGACCCCCATCATCCACGGCAGCGCCAAGCTCGCCATGGAAGGCGACAAGGGTCCCCTGGGCGAAGAAGCCATCATGAAGCTGGCCGAAGCGCTGGACACCTACATTCCCCTGCCAGAGCGCGCTGTTGACGGCGCCTTCCTGATGCCCGTGGAAGACGTGTTCTCCATCTCCGGCCGCGGCACCGTCGTGACCGGCCGTGTCGAGCGCGGTGTGATCAAGGTCGGCGAAGAAATCGAAATCGTCGGTATTGCCGACACGCAAAAGACCACCTGCACCGGCGTTGAAATGTTCCGCAAGCTGCTGGATCAAGGACAGGCCGGCGACAACGTCGGTATCCTCTTGCGCGGCACCAAGCGCGAAGACGTGCAGCGCGGCCAGGTGCTGTGCAAGCCCGGCTCCATCAAGCCGCACACGCACTTCACCGGCGAGATCTACGTTCTCTCCAAGGACGAAGGCGGCCGCCACACGCCATTCTTCAACAACTACCGCCCCCAGTTCTACTTCCGCACGACGGACGTGACCGGTGCGATCGAGTTGCCAGARGGCAAGGAAATGGTCATGCCAGGCGATAACGTGTCGATCACCGTCAAGCTGATCAACCCGATCGCCATGGAAGAAGGCCTGCGCTTTGCCATCCGCGAAGGCGGCAAGACCGTCGGCGCCGGCGTCGTTGCCAAAATCATTGCGTAATTTGTAAGGTTTGATGGAGGGGTATAGCTCAATTGGCAGAGCGTCGGTCTCCAAAACCGAAGGTTGTAGGTTCGATTCCTACTGCCCCTGCCACCCGGCTTTGATGAGTGTCGATGCTGAGGGTGGTTTGAAAAGATAAAAAGCAAGCCCGCCAGGAGTCAAAAACTCCAGGTGGGCTTAAGCGTCTGCAGAGACGCATGAAGATTGAACAGGAAATCGGCGACCATGGCCTCTTCTCAAGTTGAAACCGTCAGTACCAACGCCGACAAGGCCAAGTTGGCTGTGGCTGTCGCGCTGGTGCTGGCCTCGCTGGTGGGCTTCTATTTCTTTGCCAAGCAGGGTCAATTAGCCCAGTGGGGTGCCTTGATTGCTGGTTTGGTGGCGGCGATTGCTGTGTTCATGACCTCGGAGTCGGGCAGGCAATTTGTGGCTTTTGGGCGTGACTCATGGCGCGAGGTCCGGAAAGTTGTCTGGCCGGCTCGTAAAGAAGCCATCCAGATGACGGCCTATGTATTCGGTTTTGTGGTGATCATGGCCTTGTTCTTGTGGCTTACGGACAAAACGCTCGAATGGGTGTTTTACGACCTGATCCTGGGATGGAAAAAATAATGAGCGATCTGAACGGCACGGTAGTCAGCGAAGTGGCGGCGGGAACGTCTCTCACGCCGACCCCAGGCATGCAGTGGTATGTCGTCCATGCCTATTCCGGCATGGAAAAAGCGGTCGAGCGCAACATCGTTGAGCGCATCAACCGCGCGGGCATGCAGTCCAAGTTTGGTCGTTTCCTGGTGCCCACTGAAGAGGTGGTTGAGATCAAGAACGGTCAGAAGAAGACGACCGAGCGCCGGTTTTTTCCGGGCTATGTGCTGGTTGAAATGGTCATGGATGATGAGACCTGGCATCTGGTGAAGCACACCAACAAGGTGACGGGTTTTGTCGGTGGCGCCAAGAATCGCCCGGCCCCGATCTCCGAGGAAGACGTTCAAAAGATCGTCAGCCAGATGCAGGTCGGTACCGAGAAGCCGCGCCACAAGGTCGAGTTTGAAACTGGCGAATACGTCCGCGTCAAGGATGGTCCTTTCACCGACTTCAACGGTACGGTGGAAGAGGTTAACTACGACAAAAACAAGGTGCGTGTGTCGGTCACGATCTTCGGGCGTGCCACACCGGTAGAGCTGGAATTCAGCCAGATCGAAAAAACGTAATTTCGATTCGGTAGATAATTTCGCGCCTTGCAACTCGGCGCGAAACGGTCCTTGCGGACTGTTTTTGAGTTGTGTAACCCCCGGGGAGCCCGGACCTGCCTTTGGCAGCGTTCAGGCGTTATGACCCGCAAGGAGAAAAGTATGGCGAAAAAAATCGTCGGCTTTATCAAGCTGCAAGTGCCAGCTGGTAAGGCTAACCCGTCCCCCCCGATCGGCCCTGCGCTCGGTCAGCG